>JADFNT010000180.1 GCA_022563215.1 Pseudomonadota bacterium | reverse complement strand
CATCGACCTGGAGGCCCAGACCATCCAGGGCCCCGACGGCGGCGAAATCAGCTTCGACGTCGACGAATTCAAGAAGCATTGCCTGCTCAACGGCCTCGACGACATCGCGCTGACCATGGAAAACGAGGCCAAGATCGCCGACTTCGAGGAAGGCCACAAAACCGCCCAGCCCTGGCTTGCCGGCTGAACCGGTTATGACCGGCGGCGGCTTCACCATCCGCGGCTTGAGCCTGCGCTCGGTGGTCGTGCCGATGGCCCGGCCGCTGGTCACCCGCGTGGTGACCATCGAAAAGGCGGCCTTCGTGCTCATCGACCTGGAAACCGAGGAAGGCATCACCGGGCGCAGCTACCTGTTCGGCTATTCCAAGGCCGGAAATGATTGTTTCTTGCCGCCCTTGCGCTGGCTTTCGGACGCCATGAAGGGCGAAAAAGTCACCCCCGACGCCCCGCCCGACCAATTGTTCGACAAGGCCCGCAAGGCGCTGACCCTGATGGGTCACGAAGGCATCGCCATGATCGCGGTGTCGGGCTTCGACATGGCGTGCTGGGACGCCTACGCCCAGGCCCAGGGCCAGCCGTTGGTCGAGGCCCTGGGCGGCAAGGCGGCAACCGTGCCGGCCTACAATTCATGCGGGCTCGGCATCATCGAAGCGCAAGCCGCCGCCGAGGAAGCCAGGAAACTTCTGGCCGAAGGCGGCTATGGCGCCGTCAAGGTCCGCCTGGGGCGCGAGACCCTGGACGAGGACCTGGCCGTCCTCGCCGCCGTCCGCGACGCCGTCGGCGCGGAAGTGATCCTGCCTGTCGATTTCAACCAGTGCCTTTCCGTCGACGACGCCATCGAACGGGGCCGGGCGCTGGACCAGGAAAATGTTTACTGGATCGAGGAGCCGACCCGCTACGACGACTGGCAAGGCAACGCGCGGATTGCCGCCGCGGTCGAAACGCCGATCCAGAACGGCGAGAACTTCTACGGCCCCGAAGGCGCGGCCCGGGCCATCGAGGCCAAGGCGCTGGATTACCTGATGCCGGACGTCGAGCGCATCGGCGGCGTGACGGGCTGGATGCGAACGGCGAAGATCGCCGAGGAGGCCAAAATCCCGGTGTCGTCGCACCTGTTCCCGGAATTTTCGTCGCACCTTCTGGCGGCGACGCCGACGGCGCACTGGCTCGAATTCACCGACTGGTCGGCGCCGTTGCTCGAAAATCCCGTTATCGTCACCGACGGCCACGTCCACGTCTCCGACGCCCCCGGCGCCGGCATCGCCTGGAACGAGGACGCGGTGGAAAAATATGCCGTCGATGTTTGAAACACGGATGAACACGGATGAAAGCAGATATCGACAAAGCCACGGAAAAAATTACGGAACAGATCATTGGTTCCGCGTTCGAGGTCATTAATGAACTGGGTCACGGTTTTCATGAAGCGGTTTACCAAAAAGCCCTAGTGCACGAACTGCGTTCCAGGAAACTCGTTGTCCAAGAACAAGTCCCTTTTGAGATTCTCTATAAGGAGACGCCGGTAGGCAAATATGTCTCGGATATCATTGTAGGGGAAACCGTGGTTGTAGAGCTTAAGACCGTAGAAAAGTTGGCCCCCGTTCATACTGGACAGGTCCTAAATTACTTGCGGGCAAGTCATCTGAGCGTTGGGTTGCTATTGAACTTCGGAAATCCGAAATTGGAATTTCGCCGTGTTCTTTTGTAAATAGAAATCCAAGGGCGTTTATTCGTTTTAATCCGTGTCTATCCGTGTAAAAAAAATAAAATATCCAAGGAGCAGAAATTCATGGCCGCCAACAAGAAACTCCTGATGCTGCCCGGCGACGGGATCGGCCCCGAAGTCATGAACCAGGTCACCCGGGTCATCGGCTGGATGGACAAGGCCCGCCACGTTTCCTTCGACGTCGCCGAAGACCTGATCGGCGGCGCGTGTTACGACCAACACGGGGAATCGCTGACCGACAAAACCATGGCCGAGGCGATGAACGTCGACGCGGTGCTGCTGGGCGCCGTCGGCGGGCCCAAGTGGGACAACGTCGAGCGCCACCACCGCCCCGAACAGGGGCTGCTGCGGCTGCGCAAGGACATGGACCTGTTCGCCAACCTGCGGCCGACGATCGTGTTCCCGGCCCTGGCCGAGGCCTCTTCCCTGAAACCGGAGCTGGTCGCCGGCCTCGACATGCTGATCATCCGCGAGCTCACGGGCGGCGTCTATTTCGGCCAGCCCCGGGGGATCGAGACCCTCGACGACGGCACCAAGCGCGCCGTCGACACCCAGGTCTACACCACCGGCGAAATCGACCGGGTGTGCCGGGTGGCGTTTGAGATGGCCCGCAAGCGCCAGAAACGCGTCACCTCGGTGGAAAAGGCCAACGTCATGGAGACCGGCGTCTTGTGGCGCGAGGTGGCCACCGCCGCCCACGCCGACGGTTACGAGGACATAGAGCTCAGCCACATGTACGCCGACAACTGCGCCATGCAGTTGGTTCGCAAACCGAAGCAGTTCGACGTCATCGTCACCGACAACCTGTTCGGCGATATTCTTTCCGACTGCGCCGCCATGCTGACCGGATCGCTCGGCATGCTGCCCTCGGCGTCGCTCGGCGCGCCCGACGAAAGCGGCCGGCGGCGCGCCATGTATGAACCCGTGCACGGCACCGCGCCCGACATCGCCGGCAAGGACAAGGCCAACCCGCTGGCCATGATCCTCTCTTACGCCATGTGCCTGCGCTATTCCTTCGACATGACCGAAGACGCCGACCTGGTCGAACAGGCGGTCCGCAATGTGTTGGTATCCGGCCTTCGCACCGGCGATATCATGCAGCCGGGCATGACCGAAGTCAGTTGCACCCAAATGGGCGAGGCGGTCACCGAAGAGCTCGGCAAGCTGGCGGGGTAGTCCCCTGGCGTCACCCGTCGTTAAAGGGCCGCCGCCGTTTCCTCGTCGGCCATGAAGGCGGAAACGTCGATGGCCTCGGGGTCGGCGATGCAGGCTTCCCGGCACAGCGCGCATCCGGTGCAGGTATCTTGGTTGATGACCGGCTTCGGGCCGTGCCATTCGAGGCCCCCCGGCACCGGGCAGGAATCGGCGCAAGCGCCGCATTCGGGACCCAGATAAGGCAGGCAGGTCTTGGTGTCGATTGTGACGAAGGCCAGCTTAGGCGGTGCCGGCGGCGCTTTTTCATCGCCATCGGGAAGCTTCAAGGCTTGCGGTTCGCATGCCGCCACGCAGGGCCAGTCCTCGCATAGATGGCAGCCCCGGACCCGCAAATCCATGGCCGGGGTGCCGGCGGCCTTGATCCCCCATCGGGCCGGCAGATTGAACAGCACATCGTGGGGGCAGGCCTCGATGCACTTGTCGCAGCGCGTACAGGCGAGCAGGAAATCCAGTTCGGCGGCGGCGAACGGCGGGCGAATCCAGTTTTCGGCTTCCTTAGCGACTTTCCGGGCCGCCGCGCGGGACGTGATCTCGACCGCTTTCCTTGCGCCGAGCTTGAAAAGGTCGCGGCGTTTCATCGCCGCGGCGCCGGTCATGACGACTGCTCCTTGTTCTCGCGGGCGCCGCGGATTTTTCCGGTCATCGAGCGCCGGCGCTGGATGATGCTGACGCTGACCAGGACAATCAGCACCGCACCGACAGCCAGGCCAAGAGGACCGATGGCGGCCGGATCGCCGATCCGCAACGGGAATTCCAGGACATAGGGCTCGCCATCGGCCTCGAACTCGGCGCTGATGATGTAATCGCCGGCATCGTGGAAATGATAACCCTGGCGGTAGACGTTGTCGTCCGGCGGCTGGGTGCCGAGGATCCGCGGCTTGCCGGCGATGCCCAGCCACGAAAGCCAGGTGTCGGCGCGGGCCTTGAAAACGACCTCGCCCCGGAACGGCGTTCCGTCATCGAAGCGCGTGGCATAGAGACTGATCCTTCCCGGTTTGTCCGGCCGGGGAAAGGCGGGAAAGACCATGTAGGTCACCAGATAGTCGCCGATCCGGACTTCCGCCTGCAGGGACGGGGGGGTGTTGGAATTTTCGTTGAGGCTATAGGCGGGCCGGCCCAGAACGTGATGGGCGGCGGCGAAATCCACCGCCGACAACCACCACGTTATGGTCAGAAGCGTCAGCGCGATCCAGCGTTCCATCAAGCCGCCTCCTGGGTCCTTATCTCAATTTCCGACTCGTCCCGGTACTGCCGGCCCAGGTGTCCCGGCCCCTGGGCGGGAAAGTCGGATATCCGCAACGTGAAAGTCAGGGCATCGGTCGGACAGACGGCCATGCACGCGGTGCAGTTGTTGCATTCCTGGCCGAAGCCGTCGCGCAGAGGGTCGAGGCCGAATTCGCAGACCGCGTTGCATTTGGCGCAGTCGTTGCAGGTTTCGACGATGCGGCGGATGCGCACCAGCCGATACCGCCCGAGCAGGGAATAAAGCGCGCCGCCGGGACAGAGCTAGCGGCAGAACCCGCGGCGCGAGACCAGCAGGTCGAACAGCAGG
>JADFNT010000179.1 GCA_022563215.1 Pseudomonadota bacterium | reverse complement strand
TGTTGAGCCACCCGGGCAAGTGCCTGGGCTACCGGATCAATTACAACGGGCGCTCGATCTGCTACATCACCGACAACGAGATGTACGTGGAAACCAGCGAATTTTACGACCCCCATTACGAGAAACGCCTGGCCGAATTCGTCCACGGCACCGACGCCCTGATCACCGACACCACCTATACGGACGAGGAATACATGACCAAGGAAGGCTGGGGCCATTCGTGCATCAGCAAGGTGGTGAATTTGGCCGATACCGCCGAGGTCAAGACGCTGTACCTGTTCCACCACGACCCGGACCAGACCGACGACGACATCGACATCAAGCTGGATATAGCCCAGGCGATGCTGAAAAAACGCAAATCCAAGACCAAGTGCCTGGCGCCGATGGAAGGCGAGGCGTTCAAGGTCTGATCCCGCCATGACCGGAAAAATCGACGCCCGGCTTGCCGAACTCGGCATCGAGATTCCCGACGCCCCGGCGCCGGCGGCCAACTACGTGCCGTTCGTGGTCTCGGGTTCCCTGGTGTTCGTCGCCGGCCAGGTGCCGGTCGCGGACGGCAAGATCAAGTTCACCGGCCGCCTCGGCGAGGACATGGACGTCGACGAAGGCTACCGGGCCGCCAGGCTGTGCGGGCTCAACCTGATCGCCCAGGCCAAGGCGGCGGCCGGCGGCGACCTGGAGCGTATCAAGCGGGTCGTCAAGCTCGGCGGTTTCGTCAATTCGGCGGCCGGTTTCACCGACCAGCCGGAAGTCGTCAACGGGGCCTCGGACCTGATGGCCGAAGTGTTCGGCGAGAACGGCAAGCACGCGCGCTTCGCCGTCGGTGCGCCGTCGCTGCCGCGCGGCGTCGCCGTCGAGGTCGACGGGGTGTTTGAGTTGGGGTAGCTGGAGTGAGGGGTTCGTTTTCTTTTTGCAAAAAAAGAAGCGGTTTTTTTCTATTTCTTCTCAGCCGTAATTTTTAAACTTGCCTCACTGGTTTCAATCAAAGCCCTCATCGCTTTCCAGGCTTTATCTTCATCACTTTTTCGGGTGGATTTGTTGTTCAGGTAGGAATTGTCTATCGCTTCAACTTTGCTTTTGATTGAGCTTATTAAAGCTTTTCCCAACTTCTTAGTTTTTGCCAAATCCCTGAGGGCGGAAATAATATCCCCCACATTCGTCAACAAACCTGCCGGCCAGCCACCAGTAAAAATTCTGGTCGCAAGCCCGCGTGTCCTATTCCACCGAGGTCCAATAGCATCCTTGGCAACGCGGATAATCTCTGCCCTGATTTCCGAAATAGCTATAGCCCTCCCGTATTCAGGCAATTCTGTCTTTATAAGTTGAGCCTGTTTTGAACCGGCCGCCCCCATAAGAATTCCGTGAAAATGGTCCAGCAAAATTTTTGCTCGGCCAAGGCGATCAAGAAGGACAACGGCATCTGCAATAGCTGTCGTTCTTTCATGTTCCTTATGCTGTGCGATCGTCCGGGCTCCGTAACGTGCCAAGCCACCGATAATCGCATGGGAGCGAAGAAGCCGGGCTTCAGAAGTTTTTGCTTTTCCAAAATAGTCATCGGCGAATATGGCTAGGGTATCATTATCGTAATCGACATCCCCTAAACCAGCGCACCCCCCCAATACGACAGCACCGGCAAGAACGACAGCCTGTAATACCGTTTTCCCCATTTTCCCCTCCTGTTTTTGATTCTAAAAAAACCCAACATGGCCAGCTCTTGAAAAACAGAGCTATTCCTCATTTCCGCGTAATCTGTGCGGTGATCGACCCCGAATTGTTCCCGTACGTGAACGGGAGATCGTTGGCGTAGGCACAAAACTCGCCATCGGCGGGAGCGGGGAAATCCGTCCCGTTGCCGATCGGAAAGTGCGCCGCACACGTCCGCCCATCATCGCATTTCCCGTAAATTGCGCCGATCAGGACGAAAAGGTCTTTCTTCGGGGCACGTAAAAAACCGATAAAACGGCCCAATTCGCTTAGCCAAAGCGCCATCCCTTTTTTCGGCCACCATCCCTTGTTAGGAGATTCCTCATTACTGGCGTCTTTCCAGGTTGCCCGTTCGGGGTTGAAGACCTGGATGTTGTAGGTGACCCCTTTTTCAAAAATGATCCCCGACGCGTTCCAGTAACTTTTGGCATGGACCTCGGTGAACATCTTGGAACCCGGGTGTTTGAGCCGATACGTTGCCTGACCTTCCAGGTCGCCGCATTCGCGGTCCAAATCGGTAAGAGGCCGGTTTTCCGAATCGTATATTGTTACGGGCTTGGGGATTGAATCCGTTTTCCAGACGAAAACGATATATGCCACCGTTATTACAGCCAGGATCAGAAACTTTCCCATCACATAAAAGTCGAGGCCCTTCGGGCTGTACTGCTTCAAAAGGGGGGCCGTCATTAGTCATCCCCTCCGGTTTTGTCGGGCATCTGCACCAAGAGGGATTCCCGGGCCGTTTCACCGGCGAGTTGGGTTTTGTCCCGAAAATACTCCCGGATAAAATAAAACCAGAACCCGGTCAGAATAATTCCCAACGACACTTCGGGCTTCACCAGAAAGGCGTAAACAACAAATGGCTCTATAAATTCGGGCAGGACGTAGTGCAAAATGTCAGTCAGGTGCCGAGCCGCCCAAGCCAAAAGAAGGTAAAACCATTCCGTTATTCCGGACCATTTATCCGAGGAAAAAAGGTCCAAAAAAGCAACTGGTTTGCCGGGAAATTCCTGCGCCGGGGGAAATTTCCAAAACCACATGGAACACGCAATCAGAACCAAGGTCGCTTCGACGAAAATACGGTAAAAGGTTTTGCGCATGGCAACCCAAGTATTTATCTCCGCCCGGTTTTTGCATTTCCAAGTGATTTCCTCTCTTTCGCTGTCATTTGGAGAGTCAACCATCTCGAATTTTTCCGGGATGTATTCCGGGGCGTAGCCGAGGGTACGCGCCCTCATCCGGTCAATGACCGTCTTGTGGATTTTGATGGGCCCTTTGAGCCTGTCCTTGCAAAGCTCTTCAATAACCCGGGGTTTATAACGGTAGTAAACGGCGAAGCCGTCACGGGAATCATAAAGCCTGCCGTAAACGTTGGCCGCAGACTCGGCATCCGCCATGACGTCTTTTTTGAACTTCAGGTCATGCTTGACCGCCCTTTTTAGCATCCAGTCATAAGCAACCAGGGAAAGCCCTGCCCTGGGATAGCCCCCCCCAACATTCGAATGAACGCCCGCAAACCAGACCTGCTCGATATTTTTGGGGCGATCAGTCCGTGTCTCGTTCCAGACCTTCGGATGAAAGGTTTTCCGTTCATCATCTACGGCAATGGCGTGATGGACGTTTTCAACATTCTTGTTCAGTTGGTAGTTGTAAAAGGAATGGGGGAAAATCAGATCAGACAGCTTTTCAACGGCGTAAAAAATCCAGTTTACGAACCAACTCCAGTCCTGGGGGAAGCCGAGGGCGGAAACCGTATCCCAAACTCCGATCATCTTGATCTTCAATTCGCCATCAGGCGCTGATTCGGGATCCTTCACCGCGTATTTAGTCTTGAATTCAATGGCTTTTGACAAATCAGTTCCGATTTTTTCATAAGCCTTGAAAGCCTTATTCACGAGGGCCTGAAATTTCTTTTCATCAAATTCAAGTTTCTCGTCCTCGTTCGGCGATTTGCAGAATTTTTCATCAACATCCAAAAGCCCGCATTCCTGGATCATTCCCGCAAAGGCACGAACAGTCGCCGCACCGCGGCTGAACCCGAACAGGTAGATATCGTCACCGGGATCGTAATTGCGGGCAAGGAATGCGTAAAAATCCCGGATATTTCTTCCGAAACCCAGCCCGAAAGCCCCGGTTACCGCCCGAATGTATTTATTGGTGCTGGTGCCGACGCCATCATCATAAAAGGTGATTTGCGTTTTGGCGTTATGGATATCGACCGCGTTATAGAGCTTGAAAACGTTTGTATCGGCCCCGTACCCGCCCTTGTTGCCGGTACCGTCCGAACAAAGAATGATGTTCTTGCCCACGGTTTCCCCCCTGTCAATTATACTTTTCCGGCGCTTTCCTTGCAGGTGCACCTTCATTCAAACATTATCATTATTCTAAATTTCGCACAACTTTAAGAAGTTTTATTTCATGTTTTACTAATAATGATACAGAAATGAATTTCCCCCCCATACTCCCCTCTTGCCTACGGCCGCTAAAAGCATCACATCTAGACCATGCCCGACGGCCGTGAACCGACCCCCGTCAACGTCATCGGCTCGATCGCCGAGGTCGAGGCGGCCGAGTGGGATGCCTGCGCCGGGTCCAAAAACCCGTTCTGCCGCCACGGTTTCCTGTCGGCGTTGGAGGATTCGGGCTCCGTCGACGCCGAAACCGGCTGGATGCCCCGCCACCTGGTTGTCCGCGACGAGGCCGGCGGCCTGATGGCGGCGGCGCCGCTCTACCTGAAAAGCCATTCCTACGGCGAATACGTGTTCGACTGGGGCTGGGCCGAGGCCTACGAGCGCGCCGGCGGCCGGTATTATCCGAAACTGC
>JADFNT010000003.1 GCA_022563215.1 Pseudomonadota bacterium | reverse complement strand
GTGGCGGAATGGTTGGCCCGCACCCGCCGGCGGCGGGGGCCGTCGACGGTCAGGACCACGTCGTCGCCCACCTTCAGGGTGCCCTTATCGACCCGGGCCAGATGCACATAAAGGCCTTCGGCCTTTTTTTGGGTGTCGGTGACGGTGAGGGACGCGCCGCCGGAGCCCGTCATGGTGGACGTCATGGCCCCGGTATCGCCGACCTGGCCGCCCGCCTCGCCGTAGAAGGGGGTCTGGTTGACGACCACGGCGGGCTCGTCGCCGGCCTCGGCCTGGTCCACGGGGGCGCCGTCGATCACCAAGGCGGCAACCTGGGCTTCGGCGGCCTCGGTCTCGTAACCGAGGAATTCCGTGGCCCCGGCCTGTTCGCGGATGCGGAACCAGATTTCCTCGGTCGCCGCGTCGCCGGAGCCGGCCCAGGCCTTCCTGGCTTCGGCGCGCTGGCGGTCCATGGCGGCGTCGAAGCCGGCCGTATCGACGCTCATGCCCTTGGCCCTCAGCGCATCCTCGGTCAGGTCGAGGGGAAATCCGTAGGTGTCGTAGAGCTTGAACGCCGTCTCGCCCTCCAGCCGGCCGCCATCGCCCAAGTCCGCCGTCGCCTCGTCCAGCAGCTTGAGGCCGCGGTCCAGGGTCGTCTTGAAGCGCTCTTCCTCCATTTTCAGGGTCTCGGCGACCAGGGCCTCGGCGCGCGTCAACTCAGGGAACGCTTGGCCCATGAGATCGACCAGGACCGGCACCAGCCGCCACATCAACGGCTCTTCGCAGCCCATCAGGTGGGCATGGCGCATGGCCCGGCGCATGATCCGGCGAAGCACGTAACCGCGGCCCTCGTTGGACGGCGATACCCCGTCGGCGATGAGGAAGCTGGTCGCCCGCAGATGATCGGCGATGACCCGGTGCGAGACATTGTGCTCGCCCCCGGGCTCCGTGCCCGAAGCCTCGGCCGAAGCCTCGATCAGGGCCCGGAACAGGTCGGTATCGTAGTTGTCGTGGGTTCCCTGCATGACGGCGGCGGTGCGCTCCAGCCCCATGCCGGTGTCGACGGACGGCTTCGGCAGGTCGATGCGCTCGTCCAGGGTCACCTGCTCGAACTGCATGAAGACCAGGTTCCAGATTTCGATGAACCGGTCGCCGTCCTCGTCGGGGCTGCCGGGCGGGCCGCCGGGGAGGTCCGGCCCGTGGTCGTAGAAGATTTCCGAACACGGCCCGCACGGTCCGGTTTCGCCCATGGCCCAGAAGTTGTCCGACGTGGGGATGCGGAGGATGCGGCTTTCCGGCAGGCCGGCGATCTTCTTCCACAGGTCGAAGGCCTGATCGTCCTCGGCGTAGACGGTGACCAGAAGCTTTTCCCGGGCCAGGCCGAACTCCTTGGTGACCAGGTTCCAGGCCAGCTCGATGGCGAGCTCCTTGAAGTAATCGCCGAAGGAGAAGTTGCCCAGCATCTCGAAAAAGGTGTGATGGCGCGCCGTGTAGCCGACGTTTTCAAGGTCGTTGTGCTTGCCCCCGGCGCGGACGCATTTCTGCGAAGTGACGGCGCGATTGTAAGGCCGCGTCTCGTTGCCGGTGAACACGTTCTTGAACTGCACCATGCCGGCGTTGACGAACATCAACGTCGGGTCGTTCAAGGGCACCAGCGGCGACGACGCCACGATCTCGTGGCCGTGGCCGGCGAAATAGTCCAAAAACGCCTTGCGGATGTCGTTGACCGATTGCATGGGCGTTAATTTAGGGCGTGGGCCTCAAGAAATAAACGGCGGATGGCGGCCCCGGCATCCGGGGCCCATAAAAACGCGGCCCGCCTTCCCTGAAAAGGGACGCGAGCCGCGTCTTGAACGATCGTTCGGGGGAGGAACTTTTCGCCCGCTATTCCCCGGCCGCCTTTTCGGTCTTGGATTTGGACTTGGCCCCTTGGGATGTTTCGGGGGTGGTTTCGGGATCGGCGGCCGGCGCATCGGGCGCTTCGGCGGTTCCGTCCGCTTCGGCGTCTTCGCCGTCGCCTTTGCTTGCATCCGGGTCGGACCTCATGTCGCCGCCTTTGAGGCCGGCGGCCTGGCGGATCAGGGCCTCGATCCGGTCCGCCACGTCGGGGTTTTCATTGAGGTAGGCCTTGGCGTTCTCGCGGCCCTGGCCGATGCGTTCCGAATTATAGGAGAACCAGGAGCCCGACTTCTCGATGATGCCGCCGGTGACGCCGAGGTCCAGGATCTCGCCGGTCTTGGAGATGCCCTCGCCGTAGATGATGTCGAATTCGACCATCTTGAACGGCGGCGCCAGCTTGTTCTTGACCACCTTGACCCGGGTCTGGTTGCCGATCACCTCGTCGCGGTCCTTGATGGCGCCGATGCGGCGGATTTCCAGGCGCACCGACGAATAGAACTTGAGCGCGTTGCCGCCGGTGGTGGTCTCCGGGTTGCCGAACATGACGCCGATCTTAATCCGGATCTGGTTGATGAAGATGAGGGTGGTGTTGGACTTGGACACCGACGCCGTGAGCTTGCGCAACGCCTGGCTCATGAGCCGGGCCTGCAGGCCGACGTGATGGTCGCCCATTTCGCCTTCCAGTTCGGCCCTCGGCACCAGGGCGGCGACGCTGTCCACCACCAGCACGTCGACGGCGCCGGAACGGACCAGGGTATCGGCGATTTCCAACGCCTGCTCGCCGGAGTCGGGCTGGGAAAGCAGCATCTCATCGACGTTGACGCCCAGCTTCCCGGCGTAAATCGGATCGAGCGCGTGCTCGGCGTCGATGAAGGCGCAGGTGCCGCCGTTCTTCTGGGCCTCGGCCAGGGCGTGCAGCGCCAGGGTCGTCTTGCCCGAGCTTTCGGGTCCGTAAATCTCGACCACGCGGCCGCGCGGCAGGCCGCCGATGCCGAGCGCGATGTCGAGGCTGATGGAGCCGGTGGAGACGATCTCGGCCTTCACCACCTCGCGCTGGCCGAGGCGCATGATCGAGCCCTTGCCGAAGGCGCGCTCGATCTGGCTGACGGCCGCCTCCAGGGCTTTGTTCTTGTCCACGTTTTCTTTCTCTTTTCCGACGAGACGCAACGGTGCTTCCGACATGGTACAGCCTTTCTTATTTCACATGTTCAACAATGGTTCAAACGAATGCAATTTCCAGCCAATGTACGTGGTTTGTTCTCGTTTGCAAGAAGTTTTTTTAATGCATTGAATTAAAAAGGAAAAATGGAACGTATTCGATTTTTGTTCCGGGTGTTTTGGGGCGCGGTTCGGGAAAGGCGCCGGTTGGACGAACGGCCGCTTCCAAGACCCGGAGCGGACCTTCGCCATTCCGGCCCCCGGTCCCCTACCCCGCCATCACCTCCTTGACCTTGGACGCCAGGCCCTTGAGGCTGAAGGGCTTGGCCAGGAACTCGATCGTCGGGTCGCGGTCGATTTCGTCCCGGAACACGTCTTCGGCATAGCCCGAAATCAGGATCACCTTGACGTCGGGGAGTTCGTGGCGGACCAGCCGCACCAGGGTGTGCCCGTCCATGCCCGGCATGACGACGTCGGAAATGATCAGGTCGATGGTGCCGTCGGTGCCGTTGATGACATCGAGGGCGCGCTCGCCGTTGTCCGCTTCCAGCACGTGGTAGCCCTTGCTGCGGAGCGCCCGGGCGCCGAACATGCGGACCGCGTCCTCGTCCTCGACCAGAAGCACGGTGCCGGTGCCGGTCAGGTCGCCCTCGGGTAACGCCTCATGATCGGGTCCGGCGGTTGCGCGGCGGCGGCTTCGGTTTCGCCGTCTTCGGTGTATTCGGGCAGATAGACGCTGAAGGTCGTCCCTTCGCCCGGCGCGCTGTCGACGAAGACGAAGCCGCCGCTTTGATGGACGATGCCGTAGACGGTGGAGAGGCCCAGGCCCGTTCCCAAACCGACCTCCTTGGTCGAGAAGAACGGCTCGAAGATCTTTTCCATGTTCTCCTTGCGGATGCCGACGCCGGTGTCGGCGACCTCGATCAAGACGTAATTGCCGGCCGGCATCAGGTCGTGGCCCCGCTGCGCGGGGGCGTCGAGGCTGAACGGCAACGTGCGGATGGTGATCTGGCCGCCGCCGGGCATGGCGTCCCGCGCGTTGACGACGAGGTTGATGATGACCTGGTCGAACTGCCCGCGATCGGCCTTGACCGGCATCAAGTCCTTGCCGTGTTCCAAGTTGAGCTCGATCTTCTCGCCGATCAGGCGGCCCAGCAGGCTGTTGAGCTCGTTGATCGCCTCGGTGATGTCGAGGCGCACCAGGGCCAGGGTCTGCTGACGCGAAAACGCCAGCAACTGGCGCACCAGGTTGGTCGCCCGGTTGGCGTTCTGCTTGATCTGCTGGATGTCGGCGAAGGACGGGTCGTCGGGCCCGTGGCGGGTCAGCAGCAGGTCGGAAAAGCCGATCATCGCCGTCAGCAGGTTGTTGAAATCATGCGCCACGCCCCCGGCCAACTGGCCGATGGCCTGCATCTTCTGCGATTGCGCGAACTGGACCTCCAGGTTCTTGTGCTCGGTGGTGTCGATGAAGTGGATGGCCAGGCCCGAAAGTTCGCCCAGGGCATTTTCCAGCCGGCTTGCGTAAAGGGACGTCACCAGTTCGCGTCCGCCGGCGCCGGGCATGCGGGCCTCCATGTGGGTGGCCCGCGCGGTGCCCATGACCACCTTCGACAGCGCCGCCGAGATCTCGCCCCGGTCCTCCTTGGCCACGCGGTCGGCGAAGGGCTGGCCGATCAGAACCTCGGGATGCAACCCGACGAGCTTCAGGAAAGCGCGGTTGCATTCGGCGATGTTGCCCTGGAGGTCGAGCAGCACGATGCCCACCGGAGCCTCGTCGAACAGCCAATGAAGGCGGATTTCAGGCCGGCTGTCGCCGTTGTCCGTGGAGCCACCGGCCTGGTGTTGCCAGTCGGCGGCGGGAAGCACTACGGAACGGCTGTAGGCGGGCCCGCCGCCGCCGTCCTCGGCATGGGATTGCACCACCCAGGCCTTGAAGGTGCCGGCGTCCCGGCGCCGGAAGGTGACCTCGGCGGCACCGCCGCCTTGCGGGGCTGTTCCGGGCCCGGTTTCGTCGCCAGCAATGAATTCGTCCAGCCCCCGGGATACCATTTCCTCGGGCCCAACCCCCAGCCACCCGGCCAGGATCTGGTTGGCGAACAGGATGCGGCCTTTGCCGTCGGCGGAGAAAAAGCCGACCGGCAGCAAATCGAGGAAATCGGCCAGGCTGGCCTCTTCCTCACGGCGGACGGAATCGACTTCGCGGCTGGCGGTAATGTCCTCGGCCCGCCACAGGGCACCGCCTCCGGCCACCGGGCTGACCGTCAGGCGCCGCCATTCGACAGTGCCGGGGGCGCCGGAAGAAACGGGAAATTCGGCGCGCCCTCCGACCCCGGTTTCGGCGTTCGACTTGAGGCGCTGAAACGCCGTCATCGCCTGGTCGCCTTCGAGGATCCGGCCGATGGCGTCCAGGGACTCGACCTGACCGCCGCTGCCGGCCGCGGCCGCCATATGGAACAGGCGGTGGAAGGCCGGGTTGGTATAGACGAAGGAACCATCGCTACCGGCGATCAGAAGGCCGTCCGGGGCGTCGTCGGCGGCCGATCGGAGCATGCGGGCCGCCGGGTCGTCGGTGCCGGACGCGCCCAGGGTCCAGGCCAGAAAAGCAAGCGCCGCCAGGGCCAGGCCGGTCACCGCGAAGGCATGAACCGAGTAGGCAGGCCCCGACATGTGGAGCACCGCCGACCCGCCGGCGAGAATGCCCGTCAACACCACCCACAGCACTGGGCCCCGGAGCCAGTTCGGTATTCCCTTGCTGGAATTTTTCGGGCTGTTCCCGGATTCTGCCATCATGCGCTCCGCCTTCGGTCCGTTCCGTCGTTCGCCGAGCCGCCTTCAATGACTTTTACAACACCGGCGGGCCTATTGCACAGGCGGATCGCCCTCTGCCTGGTCTTCCAGGGGCGGCAGGGTTCCCCGCTGGCGCATGACGAAGCCGATGACTTCCGCCACCGCCTTGAAGTGTTCGGGCGGGATTTCCTCATCCAGTTCGACGCCGGCATAGAGAGCGCGGGCCAGGGGCGGGTTTTCGACGATCGGCACGTCGTGGGCCTTGGCGACCTCGCGAATGCGCATCGCCAGGTGATCGATGCCCTTGGCGACCAGCTTCGGCGCCGGCATATCATCCATCTTGTACTTGAGGGCGATGGAATAGTGCGTCGGGTTGGTAATCACCACGTCCGCCTCGGGCACCGCCGCCATCATCCTTTGCTGGGCGCGTTCCATACGCACTTTTCTGATCCTGGCCTTGATCTGAGGGTCGCCTTCGGATTGCTTAAATTCGTCCTTCACTTCCTGCTTCGACATCATCATCTGCTTTTTGAAGGAATATTTCTGATAAGCAAAGTCCAGGGCCGCGATCACCGTCATCACCCCGACGGTGCCGACCGCCAGCAGGATGGCGATAATATTGATCCGGTCTATCATCTGGGTGATTTCGTAATACGGGATCAGGGTAAGGTCCTGCAACATCGGCAAGGCCATGGAAAACGACACGACGCCGACGGCCAAAAGCTTGAGGATGCCCTTGAGGAATTCCATCAGCGCCCGTGACCCGAACATCCGCTTCACGCCGCTGATAAGCGACACCTTGCTGATCTTCGGCTTGATTTTGTCGGGCGCGAAGATCAACCCGAACTGGACGATGTTTGAGAACAGGGCGATAACGAACAACAGGGCCAGAAGCGGCGCCAGGATCAGGCCGATGTCCCCAGACAGGCCGGCCACCAACTGGAGCAAGTGGGCGAAATCTGTGGGAACGGCGTGGGGATTCCTGATGAAGGGTTCGATGGTGGCGCGGATGTTGGCGGCCATGAAAGGCGCCATGAAGACAAGTCCGGCGGTGCCGCCAAGCAGGATCATCCAACTCTTGATTTCTTGCGACTGGGCGACCTGGCCTTTCTTTTTGGCATTCTTCAGTTTTTTATCGCTTGGGTCTTCTGTTTTTTGTGAGTCGTCTTCTTCTGACATCGAACAATCCTCTGGATACCCCGCTTAATTTACGGGTCAATCCATTAAGGCAATATGAAGTCCCGGTAGCCCTCTTCGAAGTTCCTCAGGAAGACCACCAAGATACCCGAGACGGAAATTGCCAGGACCCATATCTGGACCCCGATCTGGAACGGCAGGCCGAAGAAAAAGACCTGCAACTGGGGCATCAGCCGGCCCAGCAGGCCGAGACCGATGTAATAGGTCAGGCCGACGATGACGAACGGCGACGCCAGCTTGAGGCCAAGCGCGAAGCTGTCGGCGACCTTTCGCGCAATCACGAAGGTGATGTCCTCCATCGGCAGCGCCCGGCCCGGCACGAACAGGGTGTAGCTGTCGGCGATGGCCATGATCATTACGTGATGCAGGTCGACGACGAAAACGAGCACGACGCCCGTGATCAACAGGAACCCGGCAATGGTCGAACTTTGCTGTTCGGCGATCGGGTCCTGGATAAGGGCGTTGGCCATGGAGGAAACGTAGGAAATGATCGTGCCGGCGGTTTGCAGGGCGCTCACCATAATGCGGGCGAACATGCCGAAAAAGGCGCCGATCAGGACCTCGCCGGTGATCAGGATGCCCATGCCGGCGACCGTGGACGGGCGGACCGGCAAGGTGGGGATCAGCACCGGCGCCAGGACGAAGCTGAGGGCCAAGGCGATCGAAAACCGAATGCGGCTGGGTACGAAGCCGGAGCTGAACCCCGGCATTAAGGCCATCGCCGTTCCGAGGCGGGCGAAAATCAGGAAAAAACCGAACAGGTTTAGGGAAAGGATTTCCTCGAGCATGAAAGTTTAGCCGAGAGTGACGATGAGGCTGTACAGTTGCTGGGTGAATTCCTTCAGCGTCGTCATCATGAACGGCAAGAAAAAGATCATGGCCGCGAAGATCACCAGGATCTTGGGCACGAACGTCAACGTCATTTCCTGAATGGTGGTCAGGGCCTGGAACAGCGCGATCAGGAGGCCGATCAGCAACCCCGACAGCATAATCGGGCCGGCCAGCTGCAAGACGACCCATATGCCGTTTTGTCCGATTTCCAGTATGGCGGCCTCGTTCACGCTCTTCCCCTATCCAACCCCGGCCCGCCGGTGAGGCAAGCAAAGCCTACATGGGCATCCGGATAATATCCTTGTAGGCCTCGATGACCTTGTCGCGAATCGCCACGACAGTCTGTATCGTCACCTCGGCTTCGGCAACCGCGGTGACCACCTGGCCGATATCGGCGCGGTCGACGATGCCGGCGATGGAGAGTTGTTCGCTGCGTTCGCCGATTTTCTTGGCTTCGGAAAGCGCCCCTTTGACCAGATCGGCGAACTCATCCCCTTTCGAGGATTTGTCGGATTGGATTCCCTGAGGACGGCCCTTGACCGCCTCGTTATAGGCGTTAAGGACCTTGGTGATGTTTTGCGCGGCTGTCATCGGCATTGAAGGCTCCTTTTATCGTGATTGTTTCCCGTTCAGGCTAGCGGTTTAGCGCAGCAAGTCGATGGTGAGGTTCAGCATCGCCTTCGAGGCCTTGATGACGCTGAGGTTGGCCTCATAGGACCGCTGCGCCTCGCGCATGTCGGTCATTTCGATCAGCGAGTTGACGTTCGGGGTCAGGACATACCCGTCGGCATCGGCGGCCGGGTGGCTGGGCTCGAAGCGCTTGCCGAATTCCGATCTGTCGGGCTGTACCTTGCCGACGCGCACCGTCTCGAGGCCGATAGACCGGTCCAGTTCGTTCCGGAACGTGATCACCTGGCGCCGATAGGGCTTGTCGCCCGGGTCTTGAGGCAGCGAATTGGCATTGGCGATGTTTTGCGAAATCACCCTGAGCCGCTGTCCCTGAACCCGCATGCCGGCGGCGGAAATACGCATCGTCTTGATGAGGTCGTCCATGTATCCAAACCTTCTCCCTTGTTGACGGTGCCCGTGGATTACCTCGGGGGCGCCGGCACCAATGGCCGCCGTCTAACGGCGGCCGCCGATGGCCAATCGCAACATTTTGAGGTGCTTCTTATAAAGCTCGGTGGTCAGGCGGTAGGAAATCCCGGTTTCGCTGATTTTCGCCATCTGCTCTTCGAGAACGACCGAATTCCCGTTCGGATTGGTCTCATAGGGCCGGCGTTCCGTTTCGACTTTGAATTCGACCACCCGCCTGGGGCTGCCGGTCATATGGGAGTCCGCCGTCGCGGCCATGCGAAGGATTGATCTTTGGCTCCTGACCAAATCTTTGAATTTGAAGGCCTTGAGGTCGCGGGCCTGGTATCGCGGCGTGTCCGAGTTGGCGATGTTCTGGGCCAGAACCTCCTGGCGATGGCCAAGCCACGCCAATCGTCTTTTGACGACGTTGAATAAGGTAAGTTTGTCGAGTTCCATAACCCTGACGTCTTCGTTGTTCCGTTCCAGGTCCGGCTTTCGAACCGTTCGGTGCCAGTTTCCATGGCGCCTTGAAAAGCCGAGGACCTTTAAATACCCACAGCGCATTATCAGCCTGGTTTCTTAACAATCGGTAAAAAAATCCGTCCCCCGAGTCGGGCCCTATTGCCCCTTTCCGGGGCATTTGGAGGGACCGAAACGGCGCCGAAAATAGGCCTATAACTATTTGATTTAAAACAAGTTTTCTAGGAACCCTCGTTTAAGCATTTATTAAGTCCGATCAGTCACGTTTATAGTTGTGTGACGCCCGGTCCCGCCGGTGCCCCCACGGGGGACTCAGGGGGGGGATCCAGCAGGGGCGATACAGGGTTGAAAGAGGCATTTTGTCGGACTCCGAAAAAGATAGCGAAAGCGAAGACAACAAGGAAACCGTGGCCGTTGCGCTGGGTCATGATCTTGTCGACGACCGTCCACCGAAAGTGGTGGCTGGCGGCCGTGGGCGAATCGCCGAGCAGATTCTGGAAATCGCCTTCGCCAACGGCGTCAAGGTCCGCAAGGACGCCGATTTGGCGCAGCTACTAAGCTCCATCGACATCGACTCGGATATTCCTGTCGAAGCCTTCGCCGCCGTCGCCGAGATTCTCACCTACGTCTATCAGGCCAACGCCGGCCACCCCGCCCACGGGAAACAGGGGCCCGGGGAACAGACGAACGGCGCCGACACCTCCGATGGCGGCCTCTCCACCCTTTGGTCCAAGGAAACCAAATGATGAACGAGACCCCCGACGGTCCCGAAAAGGATAAAGACACTTCCAAGCTGGAAGAAGAGATCGCGATCCTGGCGACGTTGATTACCCAGGCCCGCGAGCTTGTAGCCACCGGCCATACCATCGATCTGGCCGGACTTTCGGAAAAGGTCGGCGATTTCTGCGCCGACATCGCCGAAAACCCGCCGGCCGATGCTGAAAGCGTCACCGCGATGATCAAGGCCCTGGTCAATGACCTCAAGGCGCTAGCCCAGGAAATGACCGAACTGCACGAAGGACAAACCACCAACGGCGACGAAGGGGCAGATTCTTAAGTCATGGAATTCGGCGGCTACATCCGGTTTCTCCTGGCGCTGGTTTTCGTCATTGGCCTGATCGGGCTGTTGGCGATGGTGGCCCGGCGCATGGGATTCGGCTTTCCGGCCGGCGCCATCAAGGGCGCCAAGACCCGGCGCCTTTCGGTTGTCGAAGCGACGTCCCTGGACGGGCGCCGGCGCCTGGTCCTGATCCGGCGCGACGACACCGAACACCTGATCCTGATGGGGCCGACCAGCGAGCTGTTGATCGAATCCGGCATCAAGGCCGATGCTGAACTACCCATGCCGATCGAGGACAAGTCGTGAAACAGTGCCCGAATCGGACCCATTCGCTCCCAGCCGCCCTCAAGACCTGCGCCGTCTGGGCCATTGTCTCGGCCGGGCTAGCGGCGGTCCTGGTATGGGTTTCGACGCCGGCTGTGGCGCAAACCCTGTCGCTGGACTTCGGCCAGGGCGGCGATGCCACGGCCCGTATCATCCAGATCATCGCCCTGATCACGATCCTCAGCCTGGCGCCGTCGATCCTGGTCATGGTGACGTCGTTCATCCGCATCATGGTGGTGCTGTCGTTCCTGCGCACGGCCATGGGCACCCAGCAGACGCCGCCCAATCAAGTATTGGTCAGCCTGGCGCTGTTTTTAACCATTTTCGTGATGATGCCGACCTTCGAGAAGGCTTTCGATCAAGGCATCCAGCCCCTGATCGCGGGCGAGATCGATGAAAGCGAGGCCTTCAACCGCTCCATCGGGCCGTTCCGGGATTTCATGATGAGCCACGTTCGCGAGCAGGACCTGGGCCTGTTCGTCGAAATCGGCAAAATCCCCGAAGAGGAGGCGCGCCGGGAAATGCCCATGCGGGTGCTGATCCCGGCGTTCATGATTTCGGAGTTGAGACGTGCCTTCGAGATCGGTTTCCTTATCTTCGTGCCGTTCCTGATCATCGACATGGTGGTGGCCTCGGTGCTGATGGCCATGGGCATGATGATGTTGCCGCCGATCATCATTGCGCTGCCGTTCAAGATCATCTTCTTCGTCCTCGTCGATGGCTGGTTTTTGATCGTCGGCTCGCTGGTGCGCTCCTTCGGCGGCTAGAGCCGGGCGAAGGTTCCTTCTTAGTTCTTAATAATCAGATTGCCGGCGGGGATTTCCCGCCGAGGGGCGGGCTTAGGCTTGCGGCCTTGCGGCGGGAGCCGGCGGGGTTTCCTTTTCCGGTCCTGTCGCCGGCGATGGCTTTGCTTCCTTGGGTTTTGCCGACGACGGCACCAGGTCGCTCAGGGACTGATTCTTGAGCCGTTCGCGGTAGGCGGCCATGAAGGTCTGGAAATTTTCCACCTCCTTGACCCGGATCGGCACTTGCGCCGGGTCGGTCAGCCCGAGGGGGGTCGGGGTGGTGATCAGCTTGAAGGCGTCCTTGAGGCTGCTTTTTTCCATCGCCGCGCCGTAATCGCCGCGCACCCGGCTGAGCGCCCTTTCGTTGCCGTTCAATGTCAGGGCGATGGCGTAGTTGAGAACATGGGAGGCCTGTATCGCGTCGAGCGCCCCGCCCGGCTTCGCCTGTGAATGCCGGATCAAGCGCTGAAGCGACTGCGCCGCGTTGTTCCAGTCGCGCGAGGTCCAGTAGACCTCGCTCAGGAGAAGTTCCCCGGCCAGGGTTTTGTCGCCCTTGAGGATAGCCAGGGTCTGCTCCCGGTCGTCCATGCCCAACAGCCCCTTGGCCCGAAGATGGCGGCGCTGGGTCTGCAACGGGACGGGCATATCGGGCACCGCCGTATCATTCAGCACCTGAAGCGCTTCCTTGTATTTGCGGTCGAGGATATGGACCAGCGCCAATTGCGTCCCGACCCGGGCTTTTTCCAGCCCCTGAAGCCGGAACCGGACCTGAGAGTTCAACAACGTCGCGGCCCGGTCCAGGAGATCGACGCCGACCAGGCGGTCGGCCAGCTTGCGGATCATCTCGTCGCCCTGCACCCCGGCCGGGGTCAGTTCCTTGAATTCGTCGTAAAGGGCGATGGCCGCCACCGGCGCCATGACGTCAGCGCCGTCGTTGAGGTATAGGTCGGTGAAGGTGTCGGACATCTGCTGTGTCACCTGTATGGCTTCTTTGTGGGTGCGGTAATGGGTCGCCGCCTTGCGCAGCCGGTCCAGCCCCAGCCGGTACAGTCCTTCTTCCAGGTAAAGAGTTCCCAAGCGCCTGAGCATGGTGAATTCGAACTCGTCTCCCCGCCAGGCGAAGCGGAGCTTCTCAAGGTCCTTGATGGCTTCCTTGGGCGTCATCCGGTTCAGCTTCAACAGCAATTCCATGCGTGCGACGATGGCCTTGGCGCGGCTAGGCCGGTGATAGCCATTGATGACTTTTTCCCAATTGCTGACGGCGTCGTCGAAATCGCCGACCAGTTCCATCAACCGGCCTTCTTCGAAGTCGAACTGGCTTTTTTCCGCCGGGGTTAATTTGTCCAACCTCAGGATTTCCAGGAAATGGCGGGCCTGCTTGATGTCGCCTATTTCAAGGGCGGTCCGGATTACCATCGTCCCCAACGGGGTTTTCAGGGCCTTCGGATAAGGCCGGACGATCTGCCCGGTGCGGGCCAGGTCTGGAGCCGCATCGGTCATATCGCCGGCGGCAGCGCGGACGATGGCCCGCCAGAAGACGGCTTCATCGTTGACGTTCAGGGCTTCAAGGTTGAAATCGTTAAAGGCCTCCGGCAACCGGCCCAACATGTATTGGGTCCCGCCCCGGAGCATACGGAATTCGGGGTCCTGTTCGATTTCGGCCCGGATCCGGGCGACCTCCGTGAGGATGGCCAGGGCCTCGGCATAGAACCCGTTGGCGAAGAAAAACCGGGTCAGGTTGAGCTGCGCCGCTTCGCGTTGGTTCCCCTTGGCCTGGCTGATGGCGGCCAGAAGTTCGTACTTGCGGCCCCTGAAGGAGTTGATGTTTTTTAATTTCCACCGATCCAAGGACAGGATGCGGGTCAGCGGCTTCATCGCCGCCCGGTGGCGGTTGGCTTCGTCTTCCGGCGTCACCTCGGAAATAAGGAGTTCGCCGCTGCTGGAAACCTCGATGCCCTGGCGCAGCGTCCGGACCCGGATATCGTCGTTACGCGGCAGGATGACGATGCCTTGAGATGTCGGCAAAAATCGTACCTGCGGGTAGATGTATTCCAATCCCGTACCGTGGCCGAGGGGAATCACCGGCACGATGATGAAATTGTCGCCGACTTCCGGGTCGGTGATTCCAATGGGCATACCCGGTTCCGGCAACGGCAGGAACAGCCGGGCACCGACGGGGGATTCCGGTTGCGCCTTCACCGTTATCGACGTCACCGCCTCGATTGGCTGTTTGCGGAAATCGAGGAGCCAGGCCAGGCCGTCCCGGCGAAGGCTGGGATTGATGCCGGCAAGCGTCACCATCCTCAGCACCGTCGCCTGGGGTGTCCCCATCTGCTCAATGCCCTTGATGATATTCCCTCCCGCCTGGCGCAGTTGATCGATATCGATGGCGGTGGGCCTGTCGAAGGCCACCCAAAGGAACCCGGCGCGGCGGAAAACGGCGGCGCCGACGGGTTCGTCCCAATCGAACCTGAGAGTCACCGCATTGACATCACCGCTGGAAGCGTTCG
Source organism: Pseudomonadota bacterium (assembly GCA_022563215.1). Taxonomy (GTDB): domain Bacteria; phylum Pseudomonadota; class Alphaproteobacteria; order Rhodospirillales; family Casp-alpha2; genus Casp-alpha2. The sequence goes on along the minus strand of JADFNT010000003.1, from coordinate 2,865 downwards.
CCGTCACCGTGGCAGGCGTCGGCGGCAAGGGCGGCGGCGTGCCGGGGCTGAGGATGCCCTGGGGAGACGGCGCCACGGCGGCCTGGGAGCCCGGGGAAGACAGCGACGAGCGGACCGGCGTCAACTTGGTCGGCAGGCCGGGACCGGGCGGGGCCGGCTTTGCCGCTGTTTCCTCGGCGGCGGTTTTCTGTTCCGTTGTTACGGTTTCACTTCGCCCCCGGCCCTGAGTGGGGCCAGGGGGCCGGGGCGCGGCCCCGGGCTTCGCAGCCGGAGATGGGGTTTCCCTTGCGACCTTGGTTTCCCTTATGTTTTCCGCGGTTGGCGAGGTTTTGGGCGGCGTTTCGGGCGCACTTTCGGCTTTCGCCGCTTTCGTTGCTTCGCCCTCGGCGGCGGGCGGGGGCAGCGGGGCCGCCTTCTCGGAACCGCTGGGACGGCGGACGTCCAGCACCACTTTCTGTCCGGCCAGGAAATGCCTGACCTTGGACGTTGCCGGCACGGAAAGGGTTACCGTGACGCTATCCGCGCCGGTCCGCGACCGGACGCCGCCGATATAGGGGAGCCGGCGCGACCGCACCCGTCCCAGGTCGATCCTGGCGGCGCGCTCGAAGGTGACCGTGGCGATACCGCCAACTTGTTTGAAGGAATACGCAACCTTGCTAGGCCAATCGAAGACGATGCGGGTGTAATCGGGGTGCCGGCCCGAGCGCACGCGAACAACCAGCAAATCCGGGGAAGCCCCGGAAGCGGCTTCGGGGTCGGATGGGGCGGTGGTTTCGGGTTTTTCCGCATCGGGTTCATCGGTGGCGGACGGAGACTTGTCGGCAAACTCGACGATGACGGCGCTGCTGGAATCGTAACTGTAGGCGTCGAAATCGCCGTTTAGGTCAAAAACGACGCTTTGCCCGTCGTCGCCTGGGGTCACGGAGGAGATGTATTTGCCGAGCGAACGGACGACCCGTCCGAAAGACGCCTCTATGGGACGACCAAACCGGACCGTCAGGCGCCCGTCCCGGAGCGCCGATTTATGGCTGACGGGTGAACTCCAGCTAAAGACGACGCGGCCGAAATCGTCGTGTAGGGCGGCCCGGACCCGAACCGGTTCGGCCCACGCCGCCGTCGTCTGCAAGGCGAGAAAGCCCGCAACCAGGGCCCAGGAAACCCATCGCCGGCGTTTTCGGCCAGTCACGGAAACCTCGGCCATCATAGATCCTCCGCCGTCGGGCGAATGACGATATCGATCCGACGGGCCAAGGCCCCGTCAACACCTTCGGGAAGATCCGACAATTGGGCCGAACGGCTGTCTGCATATCCATAGGCAATGATGTTGTCGGTATAGCCCGATTGCTTGAGCGCATTGGCCACCGCCGCCGCCCTGGCGGTTGATAATTCCCAGTTGGAGGAATAATCGCTGCCCACGGGAAGGCCGGGACCGAAATGACCATTGACGCCGATCTGGTTGCCGATGTTCTGCAAAACGCCGCCGAGCACGAACAGTGACCGGCGGCCGCTGTCGGTCATCGTCGCGCCCCCTTCCTCGAACAGCAAATCCCCCGGAAGGGTGATAATCAAACGGTCTTCCAAGCGCAGGACATGGCCCGCCGACAGCAAGGGTTGCCCTTTAACCGTCTCGTTGAGGACCGACGAAAGATAATCGAGGTTGATGGCCTGCTTGCGAAAAATGGTGCCGATATTGAAAGTCGATGTCGTCGCCGGCACCGGTTGTTCATCCGACGGCCGCAGGGTCTGTGACAGGGAATCGATGATGTTTTGCCATTCGCTGACCTTGACGCTGGACATGGCGAAAAGCATAACGAAAAAAGTCAACATCAAGGCAACCAAGTCAGTAAACGTAATCAACCAAATCCGGGAGCCTCGATCCTCGGACCGGTCCGCGCCTTTGGTCATTGGATTATTGATGTTCACCGTTTTCAACCCAACCCCGATTATTGCGATTCCGCCCGCGGCGGCCCAAGCAGTTCGAGCGCGGGGTCATCCAGACGGCGGACGTAGAACCGCAAGGTGATTTTTTCCGGATCGCCGGGGGTCAAACCGATGGCGATACTGTCCGGCGGCGCGCCCCGGGAAATCATTTCACGGGCGAAGGCTCCGGCACGGGCCATTGGCAAATTTTCGCCGACCGGCAGGAGCTTGTCCCCGGTTGTTGGCGTGCCGATGACAAATTCCAAATCGAAACGCAGTCCCGGGGGGCGTCCACCCAGGGCGGCCACGGTGCGGTCGAGAAACGCCAGGGCGTTCTGCTTGATCCGGGCTTCGTTGTTTTCAAACATGGCGCTGGAGGGCATCTGGGCGCGCATCAGGCGGCCCGGTCTCACTACTTTCACCTTGGCCACCTGAAGGGTGGTAGCGAAGATTTCGGTGATTTCCTCCTGAAACGCATGCCGGCCCAGGACATCCCCTTCCTTGGCGGTGAAATCTGTAGGCTTGGTGCCTTCCGGTTGATAGGTGGTGAAAGTGGACGTCAAGCTGTTCATGACGGCTTTGGATTTGGTCTTTTCAATGGTCGAAATGGCCACCAGTATGATGAAAAAAGCGAGAACCAGAAAAAACAGCGACAAATACACAAAGACCGTGCCAGTACGGCCATCATGCCCAGATTGGGTTGGGTTCAAGAATTCGTTCATGCGTTCCTATTCGAATTTTTCCGCTGCTAAAAATCGCCAAGCACGCTGACCATTTTTCCTTTCAGGGTCTCGGCGTTGAACGGCTTGACGATGTAGTTTGAAACGCCCGCCTGTTGGGCGGCGATGACGTTTTCGGTTTTGCTTTCCGCGGTAATCATGATGAAAGGAAGGTGCTTCAATTTCTCGTCGCCGCGGACCTCGCGCAGAAGCTCGATGCCCGTCA
>JADFNT010000178.1 GCA_022563215.1 Pseudomonadota bacterium | reverse complement strand
ACTCGCTGCATCGCCGCTGCGGCGGATCGGGCTGGGCTGCTCGGCGGTCTGCTATGTGCTCGGTCGCGCGGTGGTCGCGGCCGGCATTGTTGGCTGATCTTACCGGAGCCGGTGACGTTGGATGATGCTGTGCTCGGTGTCGCCGCGTTGATCGCGCTCACATACCAGATCGTCGCGTCTGACGTTGCCGACTGTGGCGCGGTCCATGCGTTTCGGACCGCTGGCGGCAACTGGTGCTGTCGCAGCGACCGGCGCAGTGTAAGGTTTCGCATGGCCTTTGGCTTCACTCAGGAACAGCTCAGGGTGCGCAACTGCCCGGGAAATATCGCCCAGCCAAACATTTTTACCGTTCAGCGCGCTGTCGTTCGGGATGGAATCACCGAGAACAATCGCCATTTCAGCGTCGTTCGGATTATCGATGATTTCCAGTTTTGCTTTTCGCGCCGCCGCGCCCAGCAGGGTCTTCGCCATATAGGCGCGTGCCTGACCGAGATTAGCGTCAATAATCAGCAGCGTTTTCATTATGCCTCTCCTGCTGTCAGTTAAAAGGTTGTAAGTCGACGCGCGCCATCATTGCGGCCAACTGCGGACGATCGGTAATACCCACATTGCTTTGACTTACCGCCAGGGCTGCAACAGCTGTCGCCAGACGCAGTGTGTGTTCACTGGATTCACGCATCAGCAAGCCATAAATCAGGCCACCAACCATAGAATGGAGTTGACCGCGGCGATTTCGGGACTCGAAGCCATCAAGGCTACGAGCCGGCAGCGGGTGCACCTGGTATCTGACAGCCAATACGTGATCCAGGGGCTAACCCAATGGATTGAAAACTGGATCGCCAACCAATGGCGTCGCGGCCGCAAGGCGGGCGCGGTATTTGCGCGACCGCAAGGCGCGCTCGTCTGACGGGTTGGACAAAAACCCCATCTCGAACAGCACCGAGGGGACATCCGGAGCCTTGAGGACGGCGAATCCGGCGAATCGGTGGCTGTTCCGGAGAACCTTGGTGGTGCGCCTGAGCTCCTTGACCAGGGCGGCGGCGAAACGGGCCGATTGGTTCATCGATTCGCGCTGCGCCAGGTCGATCAGGATGCTGGTCACCTCGGGCGTCTCGTAGGTCAGGTCGATGCCGGCGATGAGGTCGGCCTTGTTTTCCTTTTCCGCCAATTCCTGGGCCTCACTGTCCGAGGCCTTTTCTGAAAGGGTGTAGACTGCGGAGCCCTTGATTTTTTTGTTGCCGACGCTGTTGGCGTGGATGGAAATGAACAGCTCGGCCTTGGCGTCGCGGGCCATTTGCACCCGGTCGCGCAGGCGGATGAAGATGTCCCTGTCGCGGGTCAGCAGGACCTTGAAACGGCCCGTCCTTTCCAGCCGTTTCTTGAGCACGCGGGCCATCGACAGCGTCAGGTGCTTCTCGTAGATGCCGGAGATGCCGATGGTGCCGGGATCGGCGCCGCCGTGGCCGGGATCGAGGACGACGACGTGTTTCTTGTCGCGGTGTTTCGGTTCCGGCTTGCGCGGTGCCAAACGGAAAGGCGTCGCCTGTTGTCGGGGCGGCTGCAATCCGGACCGGGATGCCTTCGGCCCCAGGGCGGTAACGGTGGCAGTGAGGGTGGCGGGGGCGGCGACGGGGACGGCAACGGGGTTCGGCCCCTTGACCAGGACCATTTTCTTCTTCGGCGACGTGGCGACAAGGGCCGGCGGGGCCGGCGGGGACGGTGGTGACGGGCGGCTGGCGGTCACCCGGACGGGCGCCTTGCCGGCATTGCGCAGGAACGCTTCGGGGGTCGTCGGCGTCAGATCGATGACCACCCGGAACCCCTTTCCCCCTTGCGGTTCCAGGATAAAGGCCTGGGTGATCGCCGCCGGGGTGCGGATATCGAGGACGACCCGGGAATTGCCGGGCTTGTAAAGGCCATAGCGCAGTTTCTCGAAAACGCCGGTGGCGCCCGGCAGCGGCCGCGCCGGCAGCCGCCAGCCTACTTCCGGCAGGTCGATGACCACGCGGGCGGGATTGCCGAGGGTAAAGGCGCTGAACGCCACTTTCCGGGTCAGCTCGAAAACCACCCGCGTGGCGCCGGCACGCTCGGCGACGCGGATGTCGGTAACCACCGACTCGGCGGCTACGGCCGGCCCCAGGCCGGCGAACCCGGCGGTCAACGTCAAGGCCACCAGCGCCCAACGGCAAACCCGGCCGAGACCCCACATTTTGTGTAACACCAGAAAGTTACCCCCAAATACAGGACTTATTACAGGGGCCGAAGGACTGCAACAAATTTCCTTCCCGCTATCCCGGCCCCGGCGGCCGTTTGCCCCGGGAACGTCAAATTAAGACGCCCGGTAACGGCAATAAGACGATTGTCGCGCCAAAGTCCTACCGTTATGTTAACACCGTGGGGCGAGGCCGTCAGCCGGACAGGTTTCCTTTATCGCCGTTTTTGGCCGTCCCGAGGCCGTTTTTCCCCATTAACTGATTAGCCTGGGCGCGGGATCGGGTTCCCGTACCTGGTAATTTGTTTGGTCCGGGCTTATATACGGAACGTTCGAGGGGCCACCCCTCATAGATTATGGTCTTTTTTCATGCCGGATAGAGCAGCGCGAGCTTATTCACAGACACCCCCGCCCCTAATGGCGGCGGGACCGTTCGCAGGCGCCACCGGCGTTTCTGAAACACGCACCTTTTTGCCCGATGCCTTTCCCTCTTGGGGGCCGGGTTCCGGGCAAATCGTGCATCGGAGTTTAAAATTTAATGCCTACCAAAAGAATGCTCATCGACGCATCGCATCCGGAAGAGACCCGGGTGGCGATCGTCATCGGAACCCATCTGGAAGATTTCGACGTTGAGGTTGAATCTCGAAGGCAGCTCAGAGGCAACATCTATCTTGCGAAGGTAACCCGGGTCGAACCGTCCCTACAGGCGGCGTTTGTCGATTACGGCGGTAACCGCCACGGGTTCCTGGCGTTCACCGAAATCCATCCTGATTACTATCAAATTCCGGTCGCCGACCGCGAAAAACTGCTGGCGGAACAGCAGGCGGCGGAGACCGAGGCCGAGGCCAAGGCCCTGGACAGCGCCACCGGCGAAGATTCCGACCCCGCCGGCGTCGAGACCCTGGGCGGAGACGATTCCGAGGAGGTCGAAGCCCGCCGCCCGGCGACGCTCAGGCGCAGATATAAAATCCAGGAAGTCATCAAGCGCCGTCAGATCCTGCTGGTGCAGGTCGTCAAGGAAGAACGGGGCACCAAGGGCGCCGCGTTGACGACGTATTTGTCGCTGGCCGGGCGATATTGCGTGTTAATGCCCAACACCGCCAGGGGCGGCGGCATTTCCCGCAAGATCAGCACCGGCACCGACCGCAAACGCCTGAAAACGATCCTGGGTGACCTCGGTATTCCCCAGGGGATGGCGGTGATCGTGCGGACCGCCGGCCAGAAGCGATCAAAAGCCGAAATCAAGCGCGATTACGAATACCTGATGCGGGTGTGGAGCTCGGTTCGCGACGTCACCCTGGAATCCATGGCCCCTTGCCTGGTCCACGAGGAAGGCAATTTGATCAAGCGCTCGATCCGGGACCTTTACGACAAGGACATCGATGAAATCATCATCGAAGGCGAAGCCGGCTACCGCCTCGCCAAGGATTTCATGAAGATGCTGATCCCCAGCCATACAAAACGGGTGCAGCCCTTTAAGGAAACCAACAAGCAACTGTTCCAGTATTATTCGGTGGAAGGCCAGTTGGACGGCATGCATTCCCCCACCGTGCAGTTGAAGTCAGGCGGTTATATCGTCATCAATCCGACCGAGGCGCTGGTGTCCATCGACGTCAATTCGGGCCGCGCCACCCGGGGCCGCAACATCGAGGAAACGGCCTTGAAAACCAACCTCGAGGCGGCCGACGAAATCGCCCGGCAGCTGAAGCTCCGGGACCTGGCCGGCCTGATCGTCATCGACTTCATCGACATGGAAGTCCACCGAAACCAGGTCAAGGTGGAACGCCGGATCAAGGACGTTATGCGTTCCGACCGCGCCCGCATCCAGATCGGCCGCATCAGCCCCTTCGGGCTGTTGGAACTTTCACGCCAACGGCTGCGCCCGAGCCTGATCGAAACCAGTTCCGAACCCTGCCCCTACTGTGAAGGAACGGGCATTCGCCGGTCCACGGATTCGGCGGCGCTTCATCTTCTCCGCGCCCTCGAAGAGGAAGGAATGCAGAAACGCTCGAAGGCGATAACCGTCGCCATCCCTTCGTCCGTGGCCCTTTACATCCTCAATAACCAGCGCCCGGCGCTGGAAGAAATCGAAAACAAATACCAGTTGGCGGTGACCCTGGAGACAGATGACATCCTGATTCCGCCCGATTACCGGATCGAACGGGTCGATGGCGGCAAGGGCAAAGGCAAAGGCGAGACGGCCGGCACCGGCGGCCGGGACACCCCGGGCGAAGGCGGCAGACGGCGGCGGCGTTCCCGGCGCCACCGGCACGGCGAAGAGGCCGCCGTGACCGCGGCGGACGAAGCCAAAACCGCCGAACCCCTGAAAGACGTCCCTGAAGAGCCGGTCGCCGAAAAAGCCGCCGAGTCTAAGCCGGAGT
>JADFNT010000177.1 GCA_022563215.1 Pseudomonadota bacterium | reverse complement strand
AGCATGTTGTCCAGTTTTTGGGACACGATGCTGAAGCCCGACCACGAAGAACTGGAGATGAAGGAACGTCTGGTTGTCATTACGGCCGCCAACCAGTTGCAGGTGGGCGAGTTCCAGCTTCTGCAACTGGCCTACCGGGAATGGTACAACAAGGACCTTCCCGAGGCCCTGGTGACGAAGCTGTTTACGTCCTACATGCTGCACCATCAGGTGCCCCATTGGGCCCGGCACTACGCCCGGCGCATCATCGACGGCTACGAACGCGGTGAATTGGACGACAACGCGCCTAAATTCCACCGCTACGATCACGAATACCACACCTCGGTTCCGCGGGGGCTCCAGCGGTTCTGTGTCGCCGCCGCCGGCGTCCTTGTCGCCGTCTTCGGCAGTATCTATGTCGCCAACCACGTCGTCGATTCGCCGACCTCGATGCTGCCGCCTTATTTCGAGAAAGCGGACCTGCACCGGGTTCTGCCCGACGGGAAGATATACACAGGCCCGAGAGAACACTTCATCGCCCCGGGCGGCGCCGGCAACTTCAGCGACGTCAAGCCGTCCGGCCGCTGATCAGGCGGGCTCTATTTTTCTCTGTCAGCCGATCGTATTGTAAGCCACGGAATGAGCCGTTAAGGTCCGCCCATGTTTGAGTTCGTCGGCGAGGCAGAGCCCCTCGTAAATATCATTTTCCTAGCCGTTACCGGGTATATCGCGCTCCATGGAATCCGCTTCAGGGACAAAGAAGGCGAAAGCGATTTCGTGCACCTGTTGTTCGGCTCCATCGCGGCGGTATTTTTCTTTATGGTGCTGTTCCAGGACGTGCTGGGAGTAGTCCGGTTTTAGCCCCGTACGGGGGAAGCCCCCACCCCTGCTAAACGCGAAACGCTTATTTCTTGCACTCGCCGACGGAACCGCCTTTGCAAATGGTCTTGCCGTCGATCCAGGTGGCGTCTGACATCCTGACGGCGCCGAACTTGGTCCCCTTGATCTTGGCCCCGGTAAGATTGGTCCGTTCCAGATCGGCGCCTTCCAGGTTGGCGCCCGAAAGATCGGCGCCTGAAAGGTTGGCGTCCTTGATGATGGCCTTCTGGAGCCTGGCTCTTTTCAGGTTCGCCCCCGACAAATCGGTGTTCGACAGGTCGGCGCCGCGAAGGTCGGCTTTTTCAAGGTTGATGCCTTTCAAATTGGAATGATGAAGGACGATATCGTCCATCCTGGCCCCACTCAGATCGGCGCCTTCCAAGCCTATTGTCTTGCACCAATTGACCCTTTTCTCTTTTTTCGGGTCGGCACATATTCTTTTGAACTCACACTTGGACCAGACCACGTAGGCGCCCGGCGGGTCGTAGCATTCCGCCTTTGCAGGCGCCGGCGCCAAAAGCCCCGCGATCACAAGGGCCGACAACACAAAAAACAAGCTTTTTTTCATGGCCTCACCTCACTCAGTCTAATTCCAAGGTGGGTTGAAACTCATGGATATCCCGGTCACACAAGGACCGGGATAGAGTCTATTGCAGAAACATCGACAGATAAACGCCGCCGCCGAGAACGACGGTAATGCCGACCACGATGATGCCCATCACCATGAGCTGCTTGCCGGCCGACGGCATGGTATCATCTTCTTCAGGCGCTGCTTTTTCTTCAGGCGCTGCTTTTTCTTCAGGCGCTGCTTTTTCTTCAGGCGCTGCTTCTTCAGGTGAATTTTCTTCGGACATGAAAGGCTCCCCTATATTCTTGTAGTCCTCTGCAAAAAAAATTCGTTCCCTAGGAACGGTTTTCCAGAATGTCCCCCGGATTAACGGGTCGTTGGATGATGACACTTCTAGACCCGTTTGCCAACCGGGCAATTTCCCCGAAGCCGCTATAAAGGCTTGTACATCCGCTGTTCGGCGTCCTTTTCCGGCAGGCATAACAGCCGTTCGGATTTAGGCAAGGCCAGTTGCTTTATCATATAAACGGCGCGCAGGCGGACCGTCGACGGCCGGGGGGTGCCGTAAATGACCCTGTCGATAAGGTTGGGCCCTTCGATCGCGCCTTCGTCGATCTTCAACGCCTGAATGTAATCGGCAAGCGCCTTTTCGAAGTGCCGGGACGTGCCCCCGGGCCGGCAGCCTAAGCGGTTGTACATAGTGCCCCGGTTGGCGTAGGCGCCGGCATAAACGGCTATCCCCGTGATGTCGTCGGGATCCAGGTTGTTCTCGAGAAATTTGATCAAATAGGTGAATTCGGCCTCTGCTTCAATGTAGCGCTCGGCCTGCAAATACACCAGCGCCCGGCCCATCAGGGCACCGCGGTGATCGGGAGACTTCTCGAGAGCCACGTCAAAGCGTTCCAGGGCGGCGTCATACTTACCGTCGCCGAAGAGGATATCGCCCTGGCGGACTTCGTAATCGCCTGGCGGCGCCTGAAGATAGCTTCCGCTCACCGCCCAGAACGTGAATCCGCCAAAGGTGAGTATGCACATCAGGATGATGAACCGGCGCAGCACCCTTGGGTCGGTGAAGCCTTTCAGGTTCACGGATTTCCTCCGAAAAGAATCCCGCCGTATGAGGCGGCGAAAACCAGGCACAAAAGCCCCGACGTGACCCCGGCGCGGCCTTTCAGGTATTGGCGCATTTTATCGTCGGGCATTTCGCCGGCCCGGCGCTGTTCCTTGCGCACCGACAGCACCCAGATCATCTGCCTGACGGGAAAAAACAGCGCCACCGCCAAGCCCGCCGACCACAGCCAACGGTAATCAGATGAAAGAAACCCTTCCACGTTTTAAAGCCTAAAAAGTAATTGACCGGTTCTTACGAAGAGCAGCCGGAATATTAACAAAAAAATGGGGGAAGGGCGAAGCCCTTCCCCCTGAAAACGTTAAGTCAAGATTCGGCTAGAGGCGTTGGGCCTGTTCTTCGGCCGTATCGCCGATGTCTTCCACCAGAGCCTCGATGTCAGTCTCGGGGATAGTGGACATGTTCATCTTGAAGGCGAGGAACCACATCATGCCTACGCCCAGGAGCCAGAACAGAATCTGCCAGGCCCAGATCGACGGCATGCCGAAGGTCCAGTTCTCAAGGCCGGCATTCGGCGCCCCGAAGATGTCGTTGCCGATAACGGCGCCGGGGCCGATACCGAAGAACATCCACGCCAGGGTGATCGCCCAAGCAACCGGGACAAGCCCCTTCTTCGACGCCGGCAGGCTGGCGTGTTCGCGCAGGAAGTTGTGGAACTTCATGCGGTGAGCCGTTGCCTCCTCGGTCTGCGTCATCGACGAAACGATGATACAGGTCGTCGCGTTGATGAGCATGCCCCAACCGGCCGAGTGGATGGTCAACGGCCAGCGGCCCCAGAAGTCGAGGTTCATGTCGGCCAGGATCCCGAGGCCGAACTTCTCGGTGAAGATCACGCCGAGGATGCCCATCAACAGGCCCCACGAGGCACCCTGTCGGGTGATCCACGGGATCCAGCAAACGGCCGCCAAGGGCGTCCACATCTGGAAGCCGAAGGCAACCGCCAGACCGCCCAACAGCACCAGGGCGTCACGCGAATACGTGGCCACCAACAGCGCGCTGACGACGATGAAGGCGATGCCCATGCGCCCGGCCAGCTTCTGCATGGCGTGGGTCGCGGCCGGGTTCAGATACCGTTTGTAGAGGTCGCGGGTCAGAATCCCGCCGGCCGTCGACATATAGGCCGCGCCGGTGGACTGCATGGCCGCCAGGGCACAAACCGCCAACAGGCCGACCAGCCACGGTGAGCCCTCGGCTATGAGGTTCATGTAGTGCGGCACGATGGAGTCCGGTTTGGCCGCGATCGAGCCCGGCAGCACATTGGACAACGCTAGTCCCGCCTTTGTTACCGCCGGGTTGGCACCCAGAAGGTGCCCGCCCATGCCCGTGAACGCCGTGAAGAAGAACAGGATGAACCCGATCCCGAAGGACGAGGCCCAGACCTGCTGCGGCGCGAACGGCCGGGGGTCGGTGTTGGCGAACGCCCACATGGTGAACGCCGGGGCCGATTGAATGCCCATCAGCGCGAACATGTAAGTCAGGCACATGATGCCGGTCCAAAGTCCGCCGACCGGTGTCTCTTTGCCAAGGCCCGCCGTCCATTGGATGACGCCGGGAATGGCGAAGTAGGCATTGTAGTCGCCGCCGCCAAAGCCCTTGGTCGTGCCCCACTTGCCGACGTCGGATGCCGCCAGTTTGGCCAGACCCGCCTGCAACGCATCCCAACCGCCGACCGCGTTAAGCGCGATGGAGCCGTAAATGATGATGCCCAAGGCCAGCAGAATGCACTGCAGGGTGTCCACGTAGGCCACGGCGCGTAGGCCGCCCGACGCCACGTAGATAAACACCACGATCGACAGGATCCACATGCCGACGTTCTGGGTGAACATGCCATCGGGGAAGCCCTCGGTCACGGTGATGACGTTGAACAGATACCCGGAGGCACCCAACTGCACGCCAAGATACGGGATGGAGTACAGCAGGGCCACGATCACCGTCAGGATGCGGATGAAGTCACCCTGGAAATAGGTCCCCAGCATCTCGCCCGGCGTCACGAAACCGTAGCGTTTGCCCAGCATCCACTGGCGCTTCAGGAAGATGA
>JADFNT010000176.1 GCA_022563215.1 Pseudomonadota bacterium | reverse complement strand
TGGCTGTTGGACGACTGGCTGGAACCTTCGCCGCTGATCACGGTATTGGCGGTCAACGCGGCGCTCGGCCTCGACGTCAGGTTCTGGGCTTCGTTGGTCACGGTCACCGAGACCTGGGTCCGGTTGTCGCCGCCGATGGCCTTGGCAAGGCCGGAAGCCTGGGTTTCGACCGTGGTTTGGGCGGCGCCGGACTCGTCATCGCCAAAGACCGCGGACTGTTCGTTGGCGGCGATTTTGGCCTGGTCGCTGGCATTGGCGGCGGCCTGGGATTGATGGTTGTTCTGGGGGCCGTCCGACTTGCTGGTGGAAACGGGCGTCGTCTTGGAAGCATTTTCGGACGCGGCGGCAATGGCTTCCAACGCCGTCGCCTGGCCGTCGGCGCTGCTGACTTTACCCTGCTCTGAGGCGACGCCTTCTTCGCTCAACGCCTGGCCGCCGGCCAAAAGGCTGCCCAGCACCTTGTCCGTGGTTTCGGTGGAAACGCCGGCCTGGGCAACCAGCCCATCGGTGCCGGCGGATTGAACGGCGCCGTCCTGGTTTTCGGTTTCGTTGTCGGCGGTCTTGGTTTCGCCATCCGACTCGGAAGTCCTGCCGGAGGTCTCGCCGTCATCCCCGTTATCCGAGGACGCCTGCTGATCGTCGCCCTGGTCGTCGTTCTTGGGCGCATCGTCCCGGGCGGCGCTGTCGTCGCCCCGGTCGTCGGCGTGGCTTTCGCCGCGGTCGGCGTCGTGGACGTTGCCGCGGTCGTCTCTGTGCTCGCTGCCGTGTTCGCGACCGTAATCGTTATCCCTCTCGGCACGAGAGGTGTCGGCGCGATTGTCGCTGCCGCCGCGGTCGTCGAAACGGTCGCGGGCGTCGTCGGACTGCTGACGGCCGTAGTCGTCGGCGGGTTGAACATGATCGGCCCGTTCGGCGAGGGAGCCGAGACCGGTACGGGCGGCAAGGATCGAGAAACCGTCCTCGATGCGGGTGCCGGCCCGGTGCAGCAAGTTCTGGAAGGAGCTGGCCAACCCGGCCAGCGCGGAGGCGCTGTCGCGGCCGTTGGGGCCCGAGGTGGCGGCGTCTTTAACTGTATTCGTTTTGATTAGCAGGTCATCCATGGCGGAAAATTCTCCGAAAGCAATGGTTTCTCCACATCCACTTGGGTCCGCCCTTTACCAGCAAAGGCCGGGCCAACTTCAGCCAAAACATGTAACAATTTGAAATTTCAGGAAAAAAATTCAGAAAGACGGACTTCCGAGGACAAAAAAAGGTGCCACCCGGCAATTTTTGACCATCCAAAGGGGGAATTTTTTGCTGACTTCGGGCTTTTGGCGGCCTTCCGGGGCGCCAGGGCCAGGTTTGCCTCCGTTCCCAACGACAGCGGCTATCCGGAAGGCGTCGAAACCCATATCATCACCGCCGACGCGCTCCGGAACGCCGACGGGGAAACCCTGAGCGCCCCCGGCCCGGTCGAGATCGGATACGTGAGATGAAGAAACTGGATATTCCTTTCGGGCGGCCCTGGATCGCCAACGAAGACCGCAAGGCGGTGATGGACGTGCTGAAAGGGCACATCCTGACCCACGGCCCTAACTGCACGGCCTTCGAGGACGAATTCATCGCCATGATGGGCGGCGGCTTCGCCACCTCGACCTCGTCGTGCATGGCGGCGCTGCACCTGTCGTACCTGCATTTCGGGCTCGGCCCCGACGACGAGGTGATCGTCCCGGCGATGACCCATGTCGCCACCGTGCACGCGGTCGCCTTGACCGGTGCGACGCCGGTGTTCGTGGACTGCGAACTGCAATCCGGAAACATGGACCTGAACCGCATCGAAGACGCCGTAACTCCCCGCACCCGGGCCCTGTCGGTGGTCCATTTCTGCGGCATTCCGTGCGCCATGCCGGATGTGATGCGCCTCGCCGACCATTATGGCCTTCGGGTGATCGAGGACTGCGCCCTTGCCGTCGGCGCCCGCTACGATGGCCGCCACGTCGGGCTGTTCGGCCATACGGGCTGTTATTCGTTCTGTCCGGTCAAGCACATCACCACCGGCGAAGGCGGCATGCTGGTTTCCCAATACGAAGATATTGTCGGGGCGATCTCGCGCTTTCGCGCCTTCAACGTCGACCGCTCGCACACGGAACACACCATCCCCGGCATCTACGACGTCACTGGGGTCGGCATGAACTACCGGATGAGCGAGATGCAGGCCGCCCTCGGCCGCACCCAGGTCAAGAAAATCCCGGAAATCACCAAGCGCCGGGCGAATAATTTCAAGGCCCTGAAGGAAGGATTGTTGGCCATCGAAGGCGTTTCGGTGCTCGACGCCACCGACGACTTGGCGCTCAACAGCCATTACTGCCTGGTCGCCGTCCTGTCCGGCGAATTGGCGCGGCGCCGTGATGATTTGGTCAGGGCCCTGAACGAACGCGGCGTCGGCACCAGTATCTATTATCCCCATCCGGTGCCCCGGTTGAGCCATTACCGGACCAAATACGGCTACGACTCCGCCCTTTATCCGGGCGCCGAGACCATCAGCGACCATTCCATCGCGCTGCCGGTGGGGCCGCATCTGACGACAAGGGACATGGCCGATATCGCCAAGGCGTTTTCCGCCGCCGTCAGCGGCAAGACCCGGAAACCGGCCAAGAAATCGCCCAGGAAAAAGCCCGGGGCGAGGAAAAAATAAGGCTTTTGGGCGTGAACTGCCCCTTCCGGTGTTCCTGGTTGGCAGCGGCCCGTCCTTGGACGACGGCCCGCATCAGATCGAACAATTCAAGCAGATGTTCACGGAAGCCGGGGTCGACGAGGATTTCTATATTCTCCGCGACCGCTGTTCGTGGGCCCGCTCATGAGGCCCTGTCCTTGCCGCCGGCGCGGGCGTCCCACATGGCGCGGAACGCGTCTTCGACGTTGCGGGCGTAGGCCGGGCCGTCGCACAAGGGCGAGTCCATCAGGCGTTGGCGCAGGGTGGGGCGCAACTCCGCGAGCCGGGGCAAGTCCGCGGCCAGGGCCACCGCCTGTTCCACGAACGCGTCATCGCTCTCCGCCGCCAGATCGCACAGCCCGACCTGGGCCGACAGACTTCCGCCCATGCGGGTGATGAAACGGTCCCCCATCAGGGAAATGACGGGGACCCCCATCCACAGGGCCTGGAACGTGGTCGTCGCGCCGGCGAAGGGAAACGGGTCGAGCCCGATGTCGGCCTTGTGATAGCAGGCCAGATGGTCGCGGAAGGTGTCCTGGGCGCTGATCAGGTCGATGCGCCCGGCAGGCACGCCGTT
Organism: Pseudomonadota bacterium; assembly: GCA_022563215.1. Taxonomy (GTDB): domain Bacteria; phylum Pseudomonadota; class Alphaproteobacteria; order Rhodospirillales; family Casp-alpha2; genus Casp-alpha2. The sequence continues at coordinate 1,333 of JADFNT010000176.1, read as the reverse complement.
GGCTTCGAAACGCCCGAGAACCTTGTCGCGCAGGGTGGGGCAGTCCCAGTGGTTCTTGAACTTCAGCATCAGGTGGGCGCCGGGCGCCGCCGACAACACCCGCGACCACAGGTCGACCACCGCTGCGTTGATCTTGCACGGCTTGTTGAAGGACGCAAACGTCACGAACCCGTTGTCTTCGGCCGGAAGCGCCGAGACCGGCGGCGCGTCGTCGGGGGTGGGCCAGGCGTAAAAGTTGGGCAGCCGGAACAGCTCTTCGGTGAACCGCTCGGTGGTGCCCCCGGCGTCTTCGGGGGGGTGCAGGACGGCGTCGGTGAGCCAGAAATCCATCTCGTCCAGCGCCGTGGTGGCGCCGCCGTGCATGGAGACCTGGACCGGGGCCGGGCGGCAGGTCGCCACCGAGGGGCGGTTCTCGTCGAAGTGGCCGCCCAGATAGACCATGACGTGGATGCCGTCGTCGCGGATACACGCGGCGACCTCTGCGTCGGACAGGCCCCGGGTCACGCGCCAGTGGTCGGCGTCGCCCCGGAACCGTTCGGTCAGGCCGTCCTGCTTGCCGAGTTCGGCGTAACAGAAAATCTCGAACCGCGCATGGTCGTGGTGGCTCAGGAGCGGCAGGACGTTGCGCCCGACGGGATGTTCGCGGAAATCCGAGGACAGATATCCGATGCGCAGGCGCCGATCCGGATCCGGCCGGTTCTCATGCCGTGCAGCGGCGGGCAGCTGTCGCTCGTGGTGCTGCCCCCAGCGCCGATGCTCTGCGAACCCCGACTCCGGCGAAGCTCTGGAGCTGTGGTTGAGGCAGAACAGCAGTGCGGAGTGAGCGCCGGGCACGTCCGAGTCAAGCTGGAACGCGCGTCGGAAATGCTCGATCGCTTCGTCGAGGCGACCGAGTCGCTGCAGGATGATCCCTGAGTTTTTCCAGGCGAGCGCGTAGTCGGGAGCGAGTGCAAGCGCCTGCTCGAACCGCCTCGCGGACTCCTCGAGCTGGCCGAGCTCTCCCAGCGACACCGCGAGGTTGTGCACGGTTTCCGGCGAGTTCGGATCAAGCTGATCGGCCCGACTCAGGAACTGGACGGCGCGGTCGTTGTGCCCGGCCTGCTGATACAGGGCTCCCGTCAGCTGAAGCGCGTCTACGTTGCTGGCATTCGCTTGCAGGGCTTGAAGGTAGGCGGCCTCGGCTTCGACCAGCCGCCCGGCACGGTGCAGCTCTTTCGCTCGGGCGAGCGCGGCGTCCGATCTGTTGAGCGCACTTCTAGCAGTAGCACTTTGGGACGGCACGGTGTGCGTCGTTTTGCCCTGCGCGGGACGTGTCTGGCTTCGCCCTCTGGTG
>JADFNT010000175.1 GCA_022563215.1 Pseudomonadota bacterium | reverse complement strand
ACCGGGCCTGGGTTCATTTCTGTTGTCCGTTCGGGCGCCAAGGCATCGATTTCCTTAGCTCCCGCGATCCCGGCATCGCCCGGCGCGTCGGCTACAAATCGTTCCTGTCGGGCCACCGGGGCGCGATGACCCAAGGCGGGTCCGAAATGATGGTCAAGCGCGATCACCTGTTGGCGGGCTGGGGGAATTACCAGCTCCGGTATTTCTTTTCGTGACCTCCAACCGGCAACCGGCGATGCGCGAGGCCCGGCTCGACGACGCGCTGGCGATCACCGAATTCCTGGTCGGCCTCGGCCTCGCCATGCCCGAGGGCGACGAGGCCAGGAAAAAGCACTGGGCGGCGCTGTGGCGCGACAACCCGGCGCTGAAAGTTCATGGCCCCGGCGCGGCGCTGGGCTGGGTGATCGAGGATAAGGGCCGCATCATCGGTTTCTTCGGCAACATTCCGCAGGTGTCTTATTTCGACGGCCAACCGGTGAAAGTATCGAGCGCGCGGGCCTGGGCCGTCCATAAGGACCACCGCGACCAGACCCCCCGGCTGTGCGAAGCCTTCTTCGGCCAGAAAGCCGCCGACGTGGTGCTGATCTCGTCGGCCAGCGCGCCGGCTGGGAAACGCTGCCTCGAATTCGGCGGCTCCCCATTGCCGCAGCCGGGCTACGGGGAGATTCTCTACTGGGTGCTCGATGCCGGCGGCTTTCTCCGCGCCGGGCTGAGGAAAAAAGGCCACGGCGGCATGGCGGTGTGGACGGGGGGCACCCTGGGCGCGGTGGCGTTGAATGCAAAAATGCGGCTGACGGGCCGCCGCCCGTTCGCGCCGTTGCAGGACGTCACGCCGATCACCGTCGGGGAAATCGACGATGCTTTCGACGATCTTTGGGCCCGCAAGCTCAACGAGGGCCCGGGGCGGCTGCTGGCGGCCCGGGACGCGGAAACGCTCAAATGGTATTTCAGCCTTAGCCAACAATCCTCGGAAACCCGCGTCTTGTGCTGCCGCCGCGGCGGGCGGCTGGAAGGATACCTGGTGCTGGTCCGCGAGGACGCCCCGGCGATCGGGTTGAAGCGGCTCAAGGTGGCCGACCTGTTCGTCGCCGGCGACGATAAGGATACGGTCAACGCGCTTCTGGCCGGGGCCTACGAATACGGCCTGGCCAAGCGCTGCCATGTGCTCGAAGTCATCGGCCTGCCCGAAACCCTTCGTCACATCGTCCTGTCCCACAAGCCCTATTCGCGCCCGATGCCGACGTTCCCATTCTATTTCAAGGCCCTTCGCGAAGACCTTAAAAGCCCGCTGGCGGCGGCCGACGGCTGGTACGTCACGGCCTATGACGGCGACACGGCGCTGCTCTAGACCGGCCCCACTTGACACCGTCAGGGGCGGGTGTAGGTTTCGCCGCATACGCCGCCTTAGCTCAGTTGGTAGAGCATCGCATTCGTAATGCGGGGGTCGCAGGTTCGAATCCTGCAGGCGGCACCATTTCCCCTTCCTCAACGGTTTTGGATGAAAACAACCCTGCTGGTCATGGCGCTGAACGAGATCGACGGCATGAAGGCCATCATGCCGAAAGTCGATCCGGGCTGGGTCGATCAGATCATCCTCTGCGACGGGGGTTCCACCGACGGCACGGTGGAATGGGCCGAGGCCCAGGGCATGACCGTCCACGTGCAATCGCGGCCCGGCTTTCGCCGCGGATACTTAGAGGTCTGGCCGATGATCGAAGGCGACGTGGTCGTCACCTTCAGTCCCGACGGCAACTCGATCCCCGAGAAAATCCCCGAATTGCTGGCCAGGATCGAGGACGGCTATGACTTGGTGATCGCGTCGCGCTACGCCGCCGGCGCGCGCAGCGAAGACGACAGCCTGTTGACCGGGTTCGGCAACTGGCTGTTCACCAGGACCATCAACGTGCTTTTCGGCGGCCGTTACAGGGATTCCCTGGTCATCTTCCGCGCCTACCGCAAGGACATGGTGGACAGGCTGGAGTTGGCCGACGACGGCGCCTTCATTTTCGTCGAAACACTGTTCGGGATCGGCCCCCGGAAACTGAGCTGGGAGCCGCTGATGTCGGCCCGGGCGGCGCGGTACGGCTACCGGGTGGCCGAAATCCCGGCCTCCGAACCGCCGCGCATCGGCGGCCAGCGGAGCTTCAACCTGCTGCTCTGGGCGGCCGCCTATTACCTGCAGTTCCTGATCGAATTCGTGGGGCCGAAAAAGCCGTCCCGGTTCAAGCAACAATAAACGGCCTGAGTACGTCTTCGGCCCTGGCCAGGTCTTCCGGCGTGCCGATGTCGATGAACGGCTTATCGGAGATGACGCCATGGATGGTTCCCGGCGCCAGGGCCTGAAATACGTCGCGTTCCAGGGACGGGCCTTGCATGTCTTTGATCCGCTCCAGCATGGTTCGGTTGAACAGATAGACGCCGGCGTTGATGACGCCCGGGCCCGAGGGGTCCGGGCTTTTTTCCGCAAACGCCAGCACCCGGCCCTCGGGCGAGATGTCGAGGCGCCCAAAGGCGGCGGTGTCCGGTACCTCGGCGCACAGGATCGAGAGCTCGGCCCCCGATTGCCGGTGAGCGTCGGCGAAATCGCAAAGATCGGCGCCGGTGAAGCTGTCGCCGTTCATCACCAGGACCGGGTCGGTGTTGATTTCGGGGATGACGAAGCGGAGCGCGCCGGCGGTGCCGAGCGGCCCGGGCTCGACGGCGGTGACGATGTCGATATCCGCCGGCGGGTTGTTTTCCAGGTGCGCCGTCACTTGCCCGGCCAGATGGCCAAGCCCCAGCACCAGCCGCCTGGCGCCGAAATGGCGCAGCCGGGCAATCATAATATCGAGGAAGGCGTTTCCGCCGATGGGCGCCAACAGCTTCGGTGTATCGCCCAGGGTGTCCTTGATGCGGGTGCCGAGTCCGCCGGCGAGGATGACAACGTCGATTTCATTCAAGCAGGGACGCGGGGCGGCCACGGCTCAAACGTTCGCGTAATCGGCATGCTGGAGAATCCGATAGCCCTTGATCAGCTCACGGATGCCGTCGTCGAGGGAGTATTGGGGCTTGAAGCCGGTGGCTTCGATTTTTTCGTTGGACACGATGTAATCGCGCTTGTCCGGGTCCTCGCCGATGGCGTCTTCGTCGAAGGTGAAACCGGGAACGTGCTCCTGGATTTTTTCGCAAAGCTCTTTCTTCGACAGGTTGGCGTCCGACAGGCCGACGTTATAGGGCCCGCCCTTCATGGTTTCGAAATTGTCGAAGGCGTGCAGGAACGCCCGCGCCACGTCGCGGATATGGATGTAGTTGCGTTTGAAATGGCTTTCGAACAGCACCAGCTTGCCCTTGGTGACGGCCTGATAGACGAAGTCGTTGACCAGAAGGTCGATGCGGGGCCGGGGCGACATCCCGAACACGGTGGCCAAACGGAAACTGAGCGCGTTGTCATGCTCGAGGACGGCGGTCTCGGCGGCGACCTTGTCGCGGCCGTAGAGCGAGATGGGATTGAGCGGCGTTTCCTCGGTGCACAGTTTGCCGCTTTCACCGATGCCGTAGCCGCTGTTGGTGTTGGGCAAAAGCACCCTTTGGTCCTTGGCCAGCAACCCCACCAGCATCCTGACCGCGCCGAGGTTGGTGCTGGTGGCGTCCTCGGGGCGCTTGTCGCAGATCGGCGCACCGACGAGGGCGGCCAGGGGAATGACGATGTCGGCGTCCCGGACAAGGGGTTCGAGCGTTTCGCGTACCCGGGCGTCGCCTTCCACGACATCGAACCGGGGATGATGGCAGACCCCGGCGAGGCCGGTCTGGGTGTACATGAAATTGTCGAGCACGGTGACGCTGTGGCCCGAATGCAGGAACAAGGGCACCATCACCGAGCCCAGGTACCCGGCACCGCCGGTGATGAGAATCTTAAAGCCTTCAGCCATTATTCCCTCATCCCCCAAGCCCGTTCAGCACGTCATGCAGCCGCTCGATCCGGCCTGACAAGTCGAAGGGATGGTTGCCGACGAAAAACCCGCGGTCATGGGCCATGTTGGCATTGGCCAGATCGCCGACGCAATCATAGTCGAAAAACCGGATCGCATCGTGGCGCGTGAAACAGCCGCCGGTGATCATGCGGAAACCGATGCCGGCGTCCTTCAGCGGCCCGAACACGTCCGAACGCTCGAACCCGGCCTCGGGGTTGACGATCATCGTAAAGCAGAACGACGAGCTTTTGCCGTTCTCGCGCTGGATGATGAAACGCTCGTCGCCGCCGAAAAGCTCCTGGAAACGGGCCAGGTTGGCGCGCCGCTGGGCGGTCATGGCCGGGAGCTTCTTTAATTGTTCCCGGCCGACGGCGGCGTTGATTTCCTGCGGGCGCACGTTATAGCCGGGGATGACGAACCGGTAGGCTTCGGCGAAGGAATCCTCGCCGGCATCGAACAGGCCAGCGTCTTCCGGCACGTCCTTGACCCAACCATGCGCCCGGATGGCGCGGGCGAGCCCGTTGAGCTCGTCGTCGTCGGTGACGGCCATGCCGCCCTCGCCGGTCGAAATGTGGTGGGAGAAGAAAAAGCTGAAGGTGCCGACATCGCCGAAGGTGCCGGTCTTTTGGCCGTCGAGTTCAGCGTCCAGGGATTCGCAGTTGTCTTCCAGGAAATACAGCCCATGTTCGTCGGCGAACGCCCGGACGGCGGTCAGGTCGGCCGGGTTGCCGAGG
>JADFNT010000174.1 GCA_022563215.1 Pseudomonadota bacterium | reverse complement strand
AGAGGAATACGCGCTGGCCGAGAAGGACACCCGGGACGTCGCCAGCGACCCGCGGGAAGCCGTGTTAGAGACCTGCCAGAAGAGCGTCGAGGGATTGGTAACGCACAAATTCCTGAAGGCCCAGATCGAGGTCAACACCGAGGTTTGTGAAACCGTCGCCGAGGCGCGCGATAGCCTGGCGGCGATCCGCAACACCGTCGCCGAGGTCGCCGACCAATACGGCCTGGCGCCCATCGCCGCCTCGACGCATCCGTTTTCCCACTGGCAGGAACAGTCCCACACCGAAAAGGAGCGCTACGACGTCATCGCCCGCGATTTGCAGACGGTGGTCCGCCGCCTGATGACCTGCGGCATGCACGTGCACGTCGGCATCGACAACGACGAGCTGCGCATCGACCTGTTGAACCAGGTCAGTTATTTCCTGCCCCACCTGTTGGCGTTCAGCACCTCGTCGCCGTTCTGGCAGGGCGAGGATACGGGGTTGAAATCGTACCGGTTGAGCGTCTTCGACGAACTGCCCCGCACCGGCATTCCCAACGTCTTCGAATCGTGGCCTGAATACCGGCGCCACGTCGATGCCCTTGTCGGCGCCGGCCTGATCGAGGACGCCACCAAGCTGTGGTGGGACGTCCGGCCTTCCGACCGTTTCCCGACCTTGGAAATGCGGATTACCGACGTCTGCACCCGGGTTGACGATGCCATTGCCGTGGCGGCGCTGTACGTGTGCCTGTTGCGGATGCTGTACCGTCTGAAAAAGGAAAACCAGCGCTGGCGGCAGTATGCCTCCATGTTGATCGAGGAAAACCGCTGGCGCGCCCAGCGATACGGCCTGGACGAGGGGCTGGTGGATTTCGGCAAGGGCGAAATCGTCCCCTGTACCCGGCTTTTGGACGAAATCCGGGAACTCATCCGCGAAGACGCCGAGGCGCTGGGTTGCACCCGGGAAATCGGCCACCTGGAAACGATCATCAAGGACGGCACCAGCGCCCACCGTCAGCTTGCCACCTATTCGGTGGCGTTGAGCAAGGGCGCCAGCCAGGAAGAGGCCATGAAAGAGGTCGTCGATATGCTGATCTGGGAGACCCGGGATACGGGCTAAACCTCGGCGGCGGGCCGGCGGTCTTTCGTGCTCGGGTGGGAAACGGGTGGGTTATTTCACGATACGGCGGGATTCGATGGCCTTCTGGAGCGAGGCTAGAAGCTCGCGCCCGATCTCGCCCCCGTCGCCGGCGATTTTTTCGCGCAAGACGGCGCGCATGGTGTCGATGTGGGTCTTTACGATCCCGACCGCGTCGTCGTTTACGCGGCAGCCTTCGTACGTGGTGTCGTAAAGCATCTTGCCGAAGGTGGAAATCAGCGGGTAACCGAAGGTGCCGCCCTGGCCCCTGAGTTCCAGCGCCAGCAGGTTGATCTCCTGGAAAAATTTCCCGCGCTCGTCTTCCACTTCCGCTTCCAGGGCCTCGGTGCACAAATCCGACAGCTTCTTCAGGTAATCCTGCGCCCAGGTGGTGAAATCCAGGGCCGCGCGCTCCAACTGTTGTTCCGCTTCCTCCAGAAGGTCCAGGGGCATCTCGGCGGCACCCTTGAAACCGCCGCCGCCGGCTTTTTCCTTGAGATTATTGGGCAGGCGGAAATACCAGACGTCGGTCGGTTGCTTCGGCTTCACCACCTTTTCCGCCGAATAGACGATGGTGATGTCCTTTTCTTCCTTTAGGCGGCGTTCCTTGCCGGGCGGGTCCTGGTTTTTGCGGCGGCGGTCGGGTCCGAAATATTTGGTGGTGGTGACGAATTGGCGCGGTTGTTCAATGACCTTTAGGATATGCTTGTAAACGGAACCGGCCGAAAACGGCTTGGCCAGGAATTCGGTAACGCCCAGGTCGCGGGCGGAATTCACATAGGCCCCGTCGGCGGCGCCCGAAAGCATGATGTAGGGAATCATCCGGTTCGGCGAATCCTTCGCCGTGCGCATCCAGCGCAGGAAAAGAAGGCCGTTGATCGGGGTCATGACCAGGTCGGAAATGATGATGTCGGGCGCGATGATGCTGCTCGCCGCCCCCAGCGTCTTCATATAGTCGATGGCTTCCTCGCCGTTCGAGGCGACGGCGATGCGGCCGAATCGGAATTGCCTGAGAAGATCCTCCAGCGTCTGGCGGATGTAGTTGTTGTCTTCGATAATGAAAACGCCCAGGCGGCTTAAATCAAAAGAGGCCAAATCAAAAGCCTTAAGTAATCCTATATTATTCCTATACTTAACCCGTTGATTCGCGCAAGTCCAGCAAGCCTACATAACCCGAGTTTTCCACGGAATGGCACCCTTGCCAGCGGGGCTTAAGCACGATTATATGGTGCCCGGCCGGTCCAACGTCGGGGACCGGCTCTTGATTTGAAAAAAAACGCCCAGAGGGGGACGAAAATGGCGGAAGTTGGGGGTATTTCGATTGACCGGTTGAGGTCTTTCGTCGACCGCATCGAACGGTTGGAAGAGGAAAAGCAGGCCCTGGCCGCCGATATCCGCGAGGTCTATTCGGAAGCCAAGGGAGCGGGGTTCGACGTCAAGGTCATGCGCCAGCTCATCCGGCTAAGGAAATTGGATAAGGACGACCGCATCCAAATGGAAGAAATCCTGAGCGTTTACGAACGCGCCCTCGACATGTGACGCCCCCACCGCCCCCACCAGGGGCAGGCCGCTATTCGTCCTTCAGCCCGAAGACCTTTTCCACGTATTTCCCGAGCACCTTGAGGCTTTCGTCCACCGACATCGCGCCGGTGTCGATGACCAGTTCGGGCTCCTCGGGTGCTTCATAAGGGGCCGAGACGCCGGTGAAGTCGGGGATCTCGCCCTGGCGGGCCAACTTGTAGTGGCCTTTGGGGTCGCGGCCCTCGCAGACCTCCAGGCTGGCGCTCAGGTAAATTTCGTGGAACTGCCGTCCCGCCGCCTGGCGCGCGCCCCGGCGATCGGCCCGGTAGGGGGAAATGAAGGCGGTGACGGCGATCATCCCGGCGTCGGCATAAAGCGCCGCCACCTCGCCGACGCGGCGGATGTTTTCGGCCCGGTCCTCGGGTGAAAAGCCCAAGTCCGAATTCAGCCCATGGCGGAGGTTGTCGCCGTCCATGACGAAGACCTGCTTGCCCTTTTTGAACAACATGCCCTCAAGTTCGAATGCCAGGGTCGATTTTCCCGACCCCGGCAAGCCGGTGAACCACAAGACGCCGCCTTCGTGACCCTGGCGGCGCCATCGGTCCTGTTCCGTGACGCGGTGTTCTATCGGCTTGATATGACTTGATTTTATGGGCATCTACAGCTTTGAGAGGTCGGCCACGAAATTGGCGTAGATGGTCGACAGGGCCTGGTTGAGCGAAGATACGGCGGCATCGACGCCGGACCCGTCGGACGTGGTTTCGACCCGGTAGGTTTCGAGGAAAATCAACTTCCCACCCGACGCCTTGCGCAGGCCGAGCTCGATCTCAAGCACGGCTTTCGGCGGCGTGCCGACGATTTTCTCCAGGCGCCTGATCTTGCCGGTCAGGATGTAGTCCGGCGAAACGCGCATTTCCGGCGTCACGACGATGTCGGCGACCTTCGCCCGGCGAAGGTACGTCACCAGTTCGTCCCTCAGCATCACCGTCGGCGGCTGGGTCCAGAAGTGGTAATGGAATTCCTTCACCTGGAGGGGTTTTCCGGCCTCGGAATAGACGATCGGCCGTCCCGCGGTCAGGCCGTCGGCGACAAAGCGGTCGATTTCCAGGGTCCCCGGAAAAAGCGTCTTCGATTGCGGCGCCACGGTCATCACCGCCGACAGACGGTAGAAATGGTCTTCGGGGACCGGCGCCGCCGAACCGCAGGCGGCCAACAAGACCAAGGCCAGCGCCGAAATCACCCCTTTTTTTATTCCATGTCCCTGCATCCGTTCACGCCTTCCCTAGTTTTCATCCGCAGCCGGCCCAGCCCTTCCCTTCAAGCCGAATCACTGGCTTTTCGACTTGTCCTCCGGCGCCTCGCTGCCCAGCAACAAGCTCGGGTTCTGTCTGATCTGACGGGTGAATTCATACATGTTCCGGGCCGCGCCTTCCATGTTCTGATTGATGGAATCGATATGGCGCGAAACCGATTCGACGATGTAGCGGGTTTCACCGAGGATTTTCTTGATGTCGCCGTCCTCGTTGACAACCAGTTTGCCAATGTCTTCGACCAGGGTATTCATCGAATCGAGCATGGCGTCGACCTTGGCCGACGCCGCATCCAGGTTGGAAATGGCGTTTTCCATCTTCTCGCGGTTGGCCGTCGTCATCAGCTTCTGGAATTGATCGGCGGTGGCGTTCATCTTGGACGTGAACTCTTCGATCTCGTCGGCGATCTTGGGCACTCTTGCGGCCATCAAACCGACCAGCGCCGACAGATCGTTGGTCACCTTGCGGGCATCCTGAAACAGCGTTTCGCCTTCTTTTTCGATGATCCTGTTGATCGTCTGGACGGCGGCATCGACGTGGGTCAACAACGGCTTGATGTTGTTTTCCGTCAGATCCCCCAACTGCCCGGCCACCGAAGACACCACGGCGAACACGTCGGAACGTTCCTTGGAAATGATCTGCTCGCCCGGTTTCAACGCCACCTTTGACTTGCCGGCCTTGATGCTGAGCGTCACCGCCGCCAGCAGGCCGGGGGCGGCGACTTCGCCGATGCTGTCGTTGGGGATGCGCCAACCCTGGGTGAC
>JADFNT010000173.1 GCA_022563215.1 Pseudomonadota bacterium | reverse complement strand
TTGCGGTTAAAACAAATAGATAGGGCATTTTCGGTGAACCAATGTGAACCGGAAATGCCCTAACGCTTGAGCAACTTAGGCCCCTCCTTGCCTGTAACTTGGGGAGCCTGTGGTGCTGAAACCTTATTAGCCAAGGGTTTTTTTTGACCTTCAGGAGAAATTTACCCTATTAAAATTAAGGTTATATGATATTGTTTTTCAAGGCATTGAACGAAGCCCTGGAAATGCCACCTTGAATGCCCATATAGAGATAATGGAAATGACAGAAACCAAATCCACCCGTCCCTACAAGAAAGTTCTCGACCGCCTGCGCGCCGCCGGCCTTCGCCCGACCCGCCAACGGCTGGCCTTGGCCAAGCTGTTGTTCGAGGGCGGCGACCGCCACGTCACCGCCGAGATTCTCCATGGCGAGGCCCAGGCGGCGTCCATTCGGGTATCGCTGGCGACCGTCTATAATACCCTGCATCAGTTCACCGCCGCCGACCTGTTGCGTGAGATCGTGGTCGATTCCCAGCGCTCTTACTTCGATACCAACATGTCCGACCACCACCACTTCTTCCACGAGAAAACCAACCAACTCATGGATATTCCCGGCGACGAGATCGTGGTCGCCCAGATGCCGCCGCCGCCGCCCGGCACGGTGGTCAAACGTGTCGATATTGTCGTTCGTCTTGATGAATAAAAATTCATTGAAAACAGTCTTTTATAAGTTAGTTTAGAATCGTTAAAAGGTTCTTGACTCGGGCCTGGCAATCCATCATATTTAGTCCTCGTCCCGGTCCGCGGGTTCGATCCGGCGGGCGGGCAACCCTTATTCAATAAGCCGCACCTGAAGAACGGAGACCATCATGACCGCATTAAAAGGATCCAGCACCGAGCAGAACCTGAAGGACGCGTTTGCCGGCGAATCGCAGGCCAACCGCCGGTATCTGTATTTCGCCCAGAAGGCGGACGTCGAGGGGTATAACGACGTCTCCGCCGTTTTCCGCTCGACCGCCGAAGGCGAGACCGGCCACGCCCACGGCCACCTCGAATTCCTCGAGGAGACCGGCGATCCGGCCACCGGCCTTCCCATCGGCGCCACCGGCGACAACCTGAAAGCCGCCGTCGCCGGAGAGACCCACGAATACACCGACATGTATCCCGGGATGGCCAAAACCGCCCGCGAAGAAGGTTTCGACGAGATCGCGGATTGGTTCGAAACCCTTGCCAAGGCCGAGAAATCCCACGCCGGGCGCTTCCAAAAGGCTTTGGACAGCCTGGATTAAGGAATTCGCCTAAATCCGCAAGGAAAGGGGGGCCCGGCGACGGCCCCCCTGATTCTTTGGCCGGCGGACGAACCTTCCCCAAGGCCTGGAGCGGATCGGGATGGACCGGAAAAGCCGGCGCGATTCGTCAAATCCCGTGAATCTGCTCTATCATATGCTCTGTCCTATTAAGAAAAGGGCTTTCAGCGATGAGCGAAGGCGGCCTCGAAGCTCCGGTGCGCCACCCCATCCCGTGGCGGGACGCGGACTTTTACGATCCGGACAAGCTGGACCAGGAACTGCGCCGCGTCTTCGATATCTGTCACGGCTGCCGCCGGTGCTTCAACCTCTGCGACAGCTTCCCCAGGCTGTTCGACCTCATCGACTCATCGCCTTCCGGCGAACTGGACACCGTCGACAGCGCCGGCTTCAAGCCCGTCATCGATGCCTGCACGCTTTGCGACATGTGCTTCATGACCAAGTGCCCTTATGTGCCGCCGCACGAGTTCGACCTGGATTTCCCGCACCTGATGCTGCGCGCCCGGGCCCAGGAGGCCAAGCAGGGAAAAATCCCCTTCGCCACCCGGCAACTGACCGAGACCGACCGCAACGGCAAAATCGGCTGCGCCGTGGCGCCGGTGGCCAATTGGGCCACCAAGTGTTCCAACTCCCTGACCCGCCCGGTCATGCAGGCCGTCGCCGGCGTTCACCGCCAGGCGGCGCTGCCCCCATACCATTCGAAGACCTTTATCGAGCGTGCCGCCGGCGAAAAAATCGAAGTCGACCGAACGGCCCCCGCCTTCGGGCGCAAGGCGGTGATCTATGCCACGTGCTTCGCCAACTTCAACAACCCGGACATCGGCGCCGCCGCCCTGAAGGTGCTGGCCAAAAACGGCGTCGAGACCGAAGTCGTCCACCCCCGGTGCTGCGGCATGCCGAAGTTTGAACACGGCGACATCGCCGCCGTGGCCATAAGCGCCGAGAAGACGTCCCGCGACCTGGGCGCCTGGATCGACAAGGGCTACCATGTCATCGCCCTGGTGCCGTCCTGCGCCTTGATGTTGAAGTTCGAATGGCCCTTGGTGCTGCCCGGCGACGAGGCCGTGCAACGGTTGAGCCGGTCGACGTCGGACATCACCGAATACCTGGTCGACATCGCCAGGAACGAAGGCCTGGCGGACGGCTTGTCGCCCTTGGAGGGCGGCGTCGCGGTCCATATGTCGTGCCATTCCCGGGCCCAGAACATGGGCCGGAAGGCGGCCGAGATGCTCCGCCTTCTGCCGGATACGGACATTTCCGTGATCGAGCGCTGTTCGGGCCACGGCGGGTCGTGGGGGGTGATGAAGGACAATTTCGATGTCGCCCTCAAGATCGGCAAGCCGGTGGCCCGCGACGTCGCCAAGGCGAAACCCCGGTTCGTGGTCTCCGAATGCCCGCTGGCCCGCGACCATATCCTGCAAGGCGTGGAGCGCCTGGGCGAAGACACCGCCGGCATCGATGCCGCCCAACACCCCATTCAACTGATGGCCCGGGCCTACGGCCTCGGTAATCCCTCAAGGAGCCCCACATGACTCCCCAACATGAAATCACCCCGGCCGACATCATGCCCATGGACGACTACGCCGCCGTTCGTGCCGAGCGCCGAAAGGCCATGGGCGAATTGAAAAAGAACCGCCGCGTCGCCGTCGGCCCGGACGCGACGTTTTATTTCGAATCCTATGACACCATGTTCCATCAGGTCCACGAGATGCTGTACATCGAAAAGGGCGGCGACGGCCAAATCGCCGATGAGCTGTCGGCCTACAACCCGCTGATTCCCAACGGCCGGGAACTGGTCGCCACGTTGATGTTCGAGATCGACGAACCGGTCCGCCGGGCCGCATTCCTGGCCGGCCTGGGGGGCGTCGAGGAAACGGTAAGCCTCGCTTTCGAGGGCGAAACGATCGAGGCCGTGGCCGAACAGGACGTGGACCGGACGACGGCCGAGGGCAAGGCGTCGTCGATCCAGTTCCTGCACTTTCCGTTCACCGGCGCCCAGGTGGAAAAGTTCCGCACCGCCGATGCCCAGGTCAGCCTCGCCATCGGCCACGAGAAATACGGCCACCTGGCGGTGCTCCCCGAGGCCGTCCGCCTGGCCCTGGCCGGGGACTTCGACTAGCAGGAATCGCTTGAACCCGATCCCTGCGCCCCCATATTGAAAGGCAGGATGACGGGGAAATTACCTTGGATTTCCCAAACTTTCCCCTTCATTACCGTAGAACTTAACCAGCCCCTTTCAGGGGCCGGTTTTTTGCGCGCCACTGTCCACCTGGGGCCCGGAGCGGACCTCCCGGAGCCGGCTGCCAATGTCGGCGGATAGCCAGGGGCGGACGTCAGTCCTTCACCTGTTTAACCTATGGAGATGATGTTTTTTAAAACGATTTCTACGTTAATCAAAAATAAGAAGGAAAGGGGCGTGAAGGGCTTTGAACTAATGTCCTAGATGGGTGAATTTTACCGGCATGCCAGTTGCTTGTTGCCCGTCTTTCACTAAACCTTCGAAAAGCTGGTCATGAAAACTCAAAGCAATATCTTCTTCAAGAATCACTGCTCGGAACGGCATATTGGAGGCACCATGATAAATGCGGTTACCACATTTTATATTTCCATTGTTATTGAAAAGCGTGAAGCAACAAAGCGTGGTGGGCTCTAGAGTTGGAAAGGTGATTTGGGAAAAATCGTATTCTCCCTTTAATGTCCGATGAATAGGTAGGTATAGACGACAGTCATGCGATACTATTTTTAACTTTTCATCACTTGTTATTTCACTATCCAATTTTTGAACTATCAGAACATCTTCGAAATAATCGTATTTTAAAAACTTTGGAATTAGCCCAAGATGCAAAAATTCTCCACTCTCATCTGGCAGAAGTCTCCAAAACGTAAAAAGGGTATCTTTAATTTTTTTGAAGGCTTGATCTTCGATTACGGCTGTCTCGAAAGCACCTCCCCACCAATTAGGTAAATTATGGCCAAGCAGCATTTCTTGCCCAACAAATTGCCCCAAAGTACCAATCGCAGTCTGCTTGACCCATTCATATAGGCCTTCGTCGATGTTGCTCGGGGGAGGCCTGTCATTCACTATGCGAGGCATAAGATTAATTAAGTCGTCAGCCCCGCTACCGGCTACGTGGATCACCTCACCAGGTCGAGTACATTTCGTTGTTCGGTATGAGAAGTGTTCAATATATAGATCACCTTCTTGTTTATAGTTGGGCAAACATACAGAACCGATGAGACTAAGTTCGTCCCTATCGTTTTCAGGAACACCCATTATCAGCTTCTCTATATCGGCACGAAATAAGGTGGTTGCTGAGCGATCCAGTTCGCTGAGTTCGCGAATCATAGTATGCGCCTGAGAGCGGGAACCAGCCCAAGCTACAATTAACCGATCACTGAGAATATTAAGTTTTTGCACCATGCCAGAAACATGCCGCATTGATGATTC
>JADFNT010000172.1 GCA_022563215.1 Pseudomonadota bacterium | reverse complement strand
TGTTGACTCTGGTACAGGTGTAGACCTTTGGTTAGGTCTTACTTATACTGGTGCTGCTACCGAAGTTGGTGAGTATGTAGTAGTTGTTGAGTATATTGAGTACAACCTCAATACTGGCGACCTTACTAACTTTAGCTAGTTAGTTTACTTGTCTTACTAGGCAGGTCCGAAGACCCTGGCAACGGGGTCTTCCCTTATTCGAGAAAGCTTATGAACGGAATCGTGAGACAGCCCGTGCCAGCTATAACGCCTGATTTCATGAAGGCAGTAACTTTAGGCCTGGTACACGGCTATAGAACAGC
Source organism: Pseudomonadota bacterium (assembly GCA_022563215.1). Taxonomy (GTDB): domain Bacteria; phylum Pseudomonadota; class Alphaproteobacteria; order Rhodospirillales; family Casp-alpha2; genus Casp-alpha2. The sequence continues at coordinate 4,485 of JADFNT010000172.1, read as the reverse complement.
CAGTATTAATGGTACTAATTTGAGCGTGAGTTCAGCCGCTCCAGTAACCATAAACGACCAGAACGAAAATTTTGTTTTTCCTGGCGGCGGCGGTCCTTGTTTCCGTTGTCGCGTCCTGCGGCGGCCGGCTGATCCCCGAAATAGATACGCCGAAACCGCAAGAGACCTTCCTCCGCCTCAACGCCACCACCTTCGACAAGGTCCCCGGATGGAAAGGCGACAACCTCAGCCAGGCCTTGGCGGTATTCCTGCGCTCGTGTGAAAAGATCAAGACCCTGCCGCCGGACCGGGAATTTGGCGTCAAGTCGGTTATGGGGCGTGTCTCGGACTGGCTTCCGATCTGTGCTTCCGCCGCCTTGATCCGCCCCGGCAACGAAACCGAATCCCGGTATTTTTTCGAATCCCGGTTTACGCCCCATCTTGCCTTAAACAACGCCAGGGCCCGGGGCCTGTTTACCGGATATTACGAACCCGAGCTTCACGGCGCCTGGAAACCGGACACCACCTACCGCTATCCCATTTACGCCCGGCCCAAGGATCTGGTGTCCATCGATCTCGGGGACTTCCGGGATGAATTCAAGGGCCGGCAATTGGCCGGACAACTGAAGGGCAACAAGTTAAGGCCCTATCCCACCCGCGCCGACATCGAAAGCGGTGTCCTGAAAGGCCAACAACTTGAACTGCTGTGGGTCGACAACGCCATTGACGTCTTCTTTTTGCATGTTCAGGGCTCCGGCCGGGTGATGTTCGAGGATGGATCCATGATCCGCGTCGGATACGCGGGCCGCAACGGGCGGCGCTATACCCCGATCGGCCGGGAACTGGTGGCCAAAGGCATCCTTGCCCAGAAAAAGGTTTCCCTGCAATCGATCCGCCGATGGCTGGCCGCCAACCCCATCGCCGGCCGGCAACTGATGGAGAAGAACAAGTCCTATATTTTCTTCCGCCTGATCGAAGGCGACGGGCCTATCGGCGCCCAGGGTATCACGCTGACGGCGGGCCGAAGCCTGGCCGTGGACCGGAAATACATTCCCCTCGGCGTGCCGGTGTGGCTGAACACGTCGCAACCGGGGAAATCGAAAAAACCCCTTCGCCGCCTGGTCCTGGCCCAGGATACGGGCAGCGCCATCCGGGGGCCGGTGCGCGGCGATCTGTTCTTCGGTTTCGGCAACGACGCCGGCATCGGCGCCGGGCAGATGCGCGAAAACGGAACCTATTATCTGCTGCTGCCCCGCAAGGACTCCCCTTAAAAGCTCTCTCATAAACCCCCCCATAAACCCCCGGGGGCGCATCTTGCCTTTGTTTCTGGAAACGCCCATTCTCCGGTCATGCCCGCAAGTTCCGCTACCGAACCGATGACCGTCGGCCTTTTCGTCACCTGCCTGGTGGATTTGATGCGGCCCACGGTTGGCTTTGCCACGGTCAAACTGCTTCGACGCGCCGGCTGCAAGGTCTCCGTGCCCAAGGCCCAAACCTGCTGTGGGCAGCCTGCTTACAATTCCGGCGACAACCCGGACGCCCGGGCGATCGCCGAAAAGGTCATCGAGGCTTTCGAGGGTTTCGATTACGTGGTCGCGCCGTCCGGCTCGTGCGCCGGCATGATCAAGCACCACTACCCCTCGCTTTTCGCCGACGACCCCGAAATGGCGCCCAGGGCCGTGGCCCTGGCCGGCAGGACTTTCGAGCTGGTGTCGTTTCTTGCCGATGTCCTGAAGGTCGAAAACCTGGAGGCGGCCTACGACGGCATCGCCACCTACCACGATTCATGCTCGTCCCTGCGCGAGATGGGGGTCAAGGAACAGCCCCGGGCGTTGCTCGCCCAGGTCAGGGGAATGACCCTGACCGAATCCCCGGAAAGCGAAACCTGCTGCGGTTTCGGCGGCCTGTTTTGCGTCAAGTACCCGGATATTTCCGGGCGCATGGTCGACGCCAAGGTCGACGATATCATTGCCACCGGCGCCGATACCCTGTTGGCCGGCGATCTCGGCTGCCTGATGAATATCGCCGGACGCCTGCATCGCCGGGGATCGAACATCCGGGTCCGCCACATTGCCGAGGTCCTGGCCGGGATGACCGAAAGGCCGCCCCTGGGCGAGCCGGCGGCAAAAGAAAAACCCGAGAAGGAGGCCGGATAAATGGAATCGACCACCGCCGCCTTTCGGGAAAACGCGGCCAAGGCCCTTGGCGATTCCAAGCTGCGCGACGCCTTGTCGAAGCTGACGGACGGGTTTCCGGCCAGGCGCCGCGAAGCGATAGCGCGGCTGCCCGAGTTCGATGCGCTCCGCGACGCGGCCCGCGACATCAAGGACCATGTCCTCGCCAACCTGGACTTTTACCTCGAAGCCTTCGAAGCCCGCGTTATCGAGGCCGGCGGCACCGTGCACTGGTGCCGGACCGCGGCCGAGGCGCGAACGGCGATCCTGAGGATCTGCAAGACCGCCGGCGCCAAGACCGTGACCAAAGGCAAATCCATGATCGGCGAGGAAATCGCCATCAACGAACACCTCGAGGAACACGGGATCGAACCGGTGGAGACGGACCTCGGCGAATACATCATCCAGCTTCGCAATGAACCGCCGAGCCACATCATCGCCCCGGCCATCCACCTTTCCAAGGAACAGGTCGCCGACACGTTTCGGGAAAAACACCGCCACCTGTCGCCCGGGCGCAGCCTCGACGAGCCCCGCGCGCTTCTCGATGAGGCCCGGGGCGAGCTCAGGCGGAAATTCATCGGCGCCGATGTGGGCCTGACGGGCGCCAACATGCTGATCGCCGAAACCGGCTCGATCGTGCTGGTCACCAACGAAGGCAACGCCGATCTGACGTACGCCCTGCCCCGGGTGCACATCGTCATCGCCAGCCTGGAGAAAATCGTGCCGACCCTGGAGGACGCGACCACCATCCTGCGCGTCCTGGCGCGCTCGGCGACGGGACAGGAAATGTCCGTCTACACCACGTTTTGCACCGGGCCCAAACGCCAAGACGACCTCGACGGGCCCGACGAGTTCCACGTCGTGCTGCTGGACAACGGCCGCACCAAAATGCTGGGCGGCGAGTTCCATGAAATGCTGCGCTGCATCCGCTGCGGGGCGTGCCTCAACCATTGTCCGGTCTATAAGGCCATCGGCGGCCACGCCTACGGCTGGGTCTATTCCGGGCCCATGGGCGCGGTGCTGATCCCCAACCTCATTGGCCTCGAGGAAACCGGCGACCTGCCCAACGCCTCGACCCTTTGCGGCAAATGCGAAGCCGTCTGTCCCGTGCGCATCCCGCTGCCGCGGATGTTGAGGACCTGGCGGCAACGGCAATTCGAACAGAAAATGAATTCACCGGCCGCCCGCGCCGGCATCAGGGCCTGGGCCTTCCTGGCCCGCCGGTGGTGGCTTTACCGGATGCTTACCGGGCCGGTCATCGCCGTGCTCGGCCGTCTCGGCCGCGCCCGGGGCCGGTTTCGTTATTTGCCGCTGGCCGGCGGGTGGACGAAGCTCCGCGATTTTCCGGCCCCGGAGGGCGGGACTTTTGTCGCCCAATGGCACAAGGCGCGCCGCCGGGAAGGACGGACATGACCGCCCGCGAAGAAATCCTCGGCGCCGTCAGGAGCGCCCTCGCCGGGACCAAGCGCCGCGATGCCATCCCCCGGGGAGACAGCGAACGGGCCCGGCGGCGGCTTGACCATCACCGGGCCAACCTGATTCCGGCCCGCGGGCGGCTGGGCGCCAAGGCCCGGCTCGATCTTTTCATCCGCGAGGCGGAAAAGGTCGACGCCACCCTGGCCCGGGTTTCCAGCGCCGCCGGGGTGCCCCGCGAAGTCGCCCGGTACCTGGCCAAGAACAACCTGCCGATGACCCTGAAAGTGGCGCCGGGGGACCCGGATTTATTTATTCCGTGGACCAAACAAACTCTTTTGAGCGTCGAGGAGGGGCCTGCCGACGGCGCCGATCCCACCAGCGTCAGCCGCGCCTTCGCCGGCGTCGCCGAGACCGGCACCCTGGTCCTGCTGTCGGGTCCGGAGTCGCCGACGACGCTGAACTTCCTGCCGCCGACGCACATCATCATCGTTTCGGCGGCGGAAATCGTCGGCGACTACGAGGAAGTCTGGGCCCGGCTGAGGAAGGAAAAAACAGGAACCGACGGCCGCTTCATGCCGCGCGCCGTCAACTGGATCACCGGCCCTTCGCGCACCGCCGACATCGAACAAACGTTGCTGCTGGGCGCCCACGGACCCCAGCGGCTTCATATCGTGATCGTCGATGAAGAAACCCCGTCCCCGTAACTCAGGCCCCGGCGGTTCCCCCGGCGACTCCCCCGGCGAATCCCAAGATCGGACGCCCAGCGCCGCCGATGACAAGCTTTGGCGGCAGGTCACCAGCGACGTCAAGCCGCTCAAACCCCAAGATATTTCCCCCGCCGTATTTCGGGACGGGTCACCGGGAGAATCCGGCGCCGGCCCCTCCGGCGCCGGCGCCGAGAGGACGGAGACGGCGG
>JADFNT010000171.1 GCA_022563215.1 Pseudomonadota bacterium | reverse complement strand
TCAAGAAGGGCGTGAATATGAAAACCGTCAAGCGGCGGTTGCTTAAAATCAGCGCCAAGGCCATCGGCAAGGGGCGGGTCACCGACGTTCTGGTGCAGAGCATTTTCGAGCGCGACTGGACGCCAACGAACTAACTGCCCCCGATTCCCAGAAATTCTGACGCGCGCGGCGGCGCGTGTCGATGACGGGCCAGAATTACCGCGCATCGCCGGTTGCCTTTCCGATGGCGTTCTGGCATGTTCCCGCCGATTTTCACGCGCCGCGCGCTCATTGCGATGAAAGCGTGGCGTGGAGTGGGTAATACTTCTTCAAACAGAAATGGGGTCGGTCGATGATGCTTTGGATCGTCATTGCCTGCGGCGTGTTCGCGCTGCTGTACGGAATTTACACCAGCCGCGTGGTGCTCAGCGCCAGTCCCGGCAATGAACGGATGCAGGAAATAGCCGCCGCGATTCAGGAAGGCGCGGCCGCGTATCTAAATCGGCAATACACGACCATCGCCATGGTCGGCGCGTCGCCCGATTGGGTGCGGCCGTCGAACTTCGCGATGAAATACTTGCAAAGAAAGGGATACCGGGTGATTCCGGTCAACCCGGGCCATGCCGGCAAGGACATCCTGGGCGAAATCACCTACGCCCGTTTGCGCGACATCCCCGACAAATTCGACATCGTCGACGTGTTCCGCACGTCCGATGCCGCCGGCGTTATCGCCGACGAGGCCATCGAGGTCGCCGCCGACAAGGGGGCCCAAGTCCTGTGGATGCAGTTGGGCGTCCGTGACGACGCGGCGGCCGCCCGCGCCGAGGCGGCGGGGCTGACGGTGGTGATGAACCGCTGCCCGAAGATCGAATACGGGCGGCTGTTCGGCGAGTTGGGCTGGTGCGGCGTCAATACCGGCATCATCAGCTCCAAACGCAGGAAACCGAGGCCATGAACGACAAGCCGAAGAAAGCCCTTCCCCCTTCCCCGGGCCCTTCCCCGGCCCCTTCCCCGGCCCCCGGCGAATACGGCATCGAGACCCTGGCCATCCATGCCGGGGCCAGTCCCGAACCGGTCACCGGGGCGCGCAACACACCCATCTACCAGACCACGTCTTATGTTTTCGAAGACGTCGAACACGCCGCCGACCTGTTCAACCTGCAGACCTTCGGCTTCATCTATTCGCGCCTCACCAACCCGACGGTGGCGGTGCTCGAGGAACGCATGGCGGCGCTCGAAGGCGGGCGCGCCGCCGTCTGCGCGGCATCGGGCCACGCGGCGCAGTTTTTGGCCTTTTTCACCCTGCTGGAGCCGGGCGACGAGTTCATATCGTCGATCAACCTCTACGGCGGCTCGATCACCCAGTTCGGCCACAGCTTCAAGCGCCTCGGCTGGACCTGTCATTTCGTCGATCCCACGGACCCGGAAAATTTCCAAAAAGCCCTGACGCCTAAATGCAAGGCCATCTTCATCGAGGTGCTGGCCAACCCCGGCGGCATCGTCCTCGATGTCGAGCCCATCGTCGCCATCGCCCGCGAAGCCGGGATTCCGCTGATCGTCGACAACACCATGGCGACGCCGTACCTGTTCCGGCCGATCGAATGGGGGGCCGACCTGGTGATCCATTCGACGACCAAGTTTCTGTCCGGGCATGGCACGTCCATGGGCGGGGCGTTGATCGAGTCGGGGAAGTTCGACTGGGCCAGGGACGGCAGGTTCCCGACCATGACCGAGCCCGACCCCGCCTATCACGGGTTGACGTTCTACGAGACCTTCGGCGATTTCGGCTTCACCATGAAGGCGCGCACGGTGGCGCTGCGCGATTTCGGCCCGGCGATGTCGCCGGCCAACGCCTTTTACACCATCACCGGCATCGAATCGCTGCCGGTGCGCATGGAGCGCCACGTCGCCAACGCTGGGATAGTGGCGGAATTCCTGGACGCCCACCCGTTCGTGGATTGGGTGTCCTATGCCGGGCTGAAGAACAGTCCCTATCACGACCTGGCCAAGAAATACCTGCCCCGGGGCGCCGGGTCGGTGTTTACCTTCGGGCTCAAGAGCGGTTACGAGGCCGGCATCCGGCTGGTCGAAGCGGTCAACCTGTTTTCCCATCTCGCCAACGTCGGCGATACCCGGTCGCTGATCCTGCACCCGGCCTCGACCACGCACCGCCAATTGACCGACGAACAGCGCCAGGCCGCCGGCGCCGGACCCGACGTGATCCGCCTTTCCGTCGGCCTGGAAACGGCCGACGACCTGTTGGCCGACCTCGACCAGGCGCTCGGCTAGCCCTTAATCGTAGTTGGAAACCTCGATCAGGTTTTCATCCGGATCGCGGAAATAGACCGACGTGATCGGCCCCGTGGCCCCGGTTTTGGCCACCGGGCCCTCGATGATCTCGATACCCTCGGCCTGCAAATGCGCGATCACCTCGTCCAGCGGCGTCTCGGTGATCAGGCACAGGTCGCCGGCCCCGGTCACCGCGTTCTTGGCCCGCGGGGTATAGGGGTTCTGGGCCGGGTGCAGGTTGATTTTCTGGCGCCCGAAACCGAGCGCCACCCGCCCCCCGGCGAAGACGGTTTTCTCCATGCCCAGGACGCGGCGGTAAAAATCGCAGGTTTCGTCGATGTCGGCGACGGTCAGGACCATATGGTCGAGGCGATCGATGAGAACGGGGGAGGTCATGGCGGGTTCTCTATGTTTTCCGGCCCCCAGGCGGGAAAAACAAGGCGGGACAAGCCAGGGGGACAAGAACGCATCCTACATCAAACTCGATTATATTAATCGGCAAGGGCGGCGATTTCAGGCGGCCTGGGCGGGGTCGGCACCGGAACGTCGGGTTCCGTCGAAACGCTTTTCCCGGTCGCCGGCACCAGCACGCAGCCGTCGACGCGCCATGATCCGTCGTTCATCTGCATCATCGGGAAAAGGGCGACGACGGCAATGTCGTCGGGGCCTTGCAACAGCACCCTTTGCACCAACCGGCCGCGGGAAAAGGCGAGGTTCAGGAAGATCACGGATTTGGGCCGGTATACCGGCTTGTAGGCGGCGGCGAACCGGGCCAGGAAGGCATCGGCGGTGCCGAACTGGCTCTGGACCTCAGGCGAGGCATAGGAAAACGCCATGGCCCCGTCGTCACGCTGGAAGGCGGCGATCTGGCTCTTGATGACGGCGATGACGTTGCGGCGCAGTTCGTGCTCGGGCCCGCCCGAGGCAGGCCCCGCGATCAACAGGGCAGCGACGACAATGGCGCCGAGCCGCCGGAAGGTGGTTGGTTTCCGGGGCCTCCCCGGACGGCGGGGCCGGTTTTCAGCGCCGTTAGCCGTTAAGACGCACGGTGGGGATATAATGCTGGGCATCGTTAAGTCCCGACTGGATGGCGGTGGTTTCCCGCTCTATTTCCGGCGCCAGATCGGCCTTGAGCTTGAGCAGATGGACCTGTTTTTCCAACTGCCCCAAACGCCGGGTCAGGGACTTTAACGTTTCGTCATTGGCATCGACGAGCGCGTGAATTTTGCCGAGATGCGGCTTGAGCACGGCATCGTTGTGGGCGTCAATGCGTTTCAGGGCCTCGGTGGTAAACCAGATCGACCCGAAAGCGATGAGGAAGGCAAGAACGGCAAGAACCGTAGTCATGTTGTGTCCCCAGGTTAACACGATGGATTTGTTTATGCCGGGAACACTATCAAAGGCGGGTAAATTAAATCTTAACCGGGGTGGAGATCGGATTATCCGTCGGCGTTGATGCGTTCGATCAGTTGCCCGACGAACTCGTCCGCGTCCTCGTTCTTGACCTTGCAGCCGCCGGCGACTTTGTGGCCGCCGCCGCCGAATTCCAGCAACAAAGAGCCGATATTGGTTTTCGAGGACCTGTCGAGGATGGATTTGCCGACGGAGATGGCCGTGGTCTCCCCCTCCGTTCCCGGTATCAGGTGCATGGATATGTTGCATTCCGGGTTGAGGGCATAAATCAGGAATCTGTTGCAGGTATAGATGGGGTCTTCGTCGCGAAGATCGACGACCACCAGATTGCCGTGCACGGTCGAACACCGAACCAACTGCAATTCGGAAAATTCCTTCTGGTACTGATAGGCATTGACCCGCTCCACCACGTCCGGCAGCGCCAGAATCTCCTCGATCGGGTTGTGCCGGCAATAGGTCATCAGGTCGTACAGCAGCCCATTGTGGGAAATGGAGAAACCGGAAATCCCCTCAAGCCCGGTGCGCGGATCGATGATAAAATTCAACAGCGTCCATTTTTCGGGCGCCAGGATGTCTTCTTCGGAATATTGGGCTGAATCCGCCTGATCGACGGCGGCCAACAGGTCCTCCGAGATATCCGGGAAAGCCTCCTTGCCGCCGAAATGACGGTAAACGACGCGGGCCGCCGACGGCGCGTCGGCGTCGATAATCAGGTTGTCCTTCTCGCCGACGCGCTCGATCTCGCTGGCGTGATGGTCCAGACAAAGGTGGATACCCTCGACGAACGGCAGGTTAACGCTGATGTCCTTGTCGGAAACAGGGACCCTTCCCTGCTGCATGTCGTTGGGCTCGGTGAACACGATGTCGTCGATCATTTCCAGCTCGTTGAACAGCGCCCCACAGACGACGCCGTCGAAATCGGCCCGGGTGATCAACCGGAATTTCTTTTCAGCCATGGTTCGGGTGTTTCCGGTTCATAACGATTATGCATGATAACCTCCCACGAAACGGCTGGCAACGGGCGCAAACGGGCTCAGGTATCGGGCTTTGCCGCGGTTGGCGCACATTGGCCCGTTTATTCGCTTTTCGGGGAACGAGGGCCATTTCTTCCCGACCG
>JADFNT010000170.1 GCA_022563215.1 Pseudomonadota bacterium | reverse complement strand
CGCAGATCGGACAGTTTGCGAGGACTTTCCGTGCAGCATAACCGGCCTGGTTTCGGCAGAGCTTGGAGCAGTAACATTGGTGGTTTCGGTGTAGCCGCTGCGCCCAGAACTCTCCGCCACAGACCCTGCACTCACCTCGCACATCTCTGATATGGGAGACCTCTCGTGCCTTGCTTGGGTCCAGGTTCCGGGGCTGGATCTTGAGGTGCTGCGCCCTTGTGACCAAGGAGAGGTTTTCGATCTCGTTATTGTGGCCGTTGCCGTCAAGGTGGTGGACCTCATACCCATCGGGTATGCCACCGACACGATCTCTATAGATTCGGCGGTGTAGGGATTCCCCAAGTCGATTCCGGTAATATCCCTGAGTCCTATGCCACTTCTGTCCGGCGTACTCAACGCAACGTGCTGTCCAGTCAAGTCCTTCGCTTCGATCCATTGTCCTTCCTCCGATAGAAAACGATGGTTCGGTGTGCATACCACCGAACATCCACCGAAGAAGTAGTTGTGAATTTCTGTGAGCCTGTGAAGCGACGGCAAGACGACGGACCTGACGTTCACCGTCGCCAAGGGCGATCTGGAGCGCGCCGTCGAAACCGTCGAGTCGAACAAGAAGAAACTGGAATACAAGGACCTGATTTCCGATCCCGACGTGGTCAAGGTTTCGGTCATCGGCGTCGGCATGCGCTCTCATGCCGGCGTCGCCCAGCGCATGTTCAAGGCCCTGGCCGAAAAAGGCATAAACATCCAGGTCATCTCGACGTCCGAGATCAAGGTCAGCGTGCTGATTGCCGAGGAATACACCGAACTGGCCCTGCGCGCGCTGCACAGCGCCTATGGGCTCGATGCCGAATAACGGCCCCTCGCCGCCAGGCAGGCTCGAAGCCTTCGCCGGTGAGCACGGCACCGCCGTTCAGGGCGGCCAAATGGGATTGCCCAGGGGGGATAAAGCGTTCGCGCTTGAAGTCCTTTGGCGAGATATGAGACACTTCCCCCAGACGTCGGGAAATTTGCCGCCGGCCGCTGGAAATCAGCGTTTTCACCCTTGGGACAAGCCGAAAAAATAAACCGGGCGGCGGACAGGGCCCTGGGTGGTCTGGGTTCTTATCGGCGTTGATTTCCAGGGATTGGATAAACAACAACATGTCTTCTCCGCAACAGCCCGAAAATACTCAACAACCGGACGCCAGCGGTGTCGGCGCGCTGCTCAAGGCATCCCGGCTCCGAATCGGCGAAGAGTTGAGCGAGGTCTCCGATGTCCTCTGCATCCGCAACGTCTATCTGGAGGCCATCGAGGACGGCCGCTACGACGACCTGCCCGGCCTCACCTACGCCATCGGCTTCATCCGCGCCTATGCCGATCACTTAGGGCTCGACAGCGACGAGATCATCCGCCGCTTCAAGGACCGGACCAGCGGCGAAGAACCCTCATCCGATCTGGTGTTTCCCGAGCCGATCTCCCAAGCCGGCATCCCCGGCGGCGCCATCGTCTTCATCGGCGCCCTGGTGGCGATCCTGGCCTACGGTTTCTGGTACGTGAATACGTCGGAAGATGGCTTCCTCGCCGAATTGATTTCGCCGGTACCGGACCGGCTGGCCAAGCTCGCAGACGAGGAAAGCAAATCGGAACAAGCCGCCCCGGCGCCCGAGTCGATTCAAAAAGAACCGGGCCAAAAAGACCTGGACCAAAAAGACCCGGACCCAAAAACGGAGTCGGAGACTCAATCGGCGTTGCCTGCCGAACCCGAAAAAGCGCCGGAGAAGGTGGCCGAAAAAGCGCCGCAGGCGGCGCCCGTCCGCGAACCGGAACCAGAAGCCGAAACGCCCGCCGAAACGGAGAAGAAACCGGTGGCGGAAGACTCCCCCGAACAACAGGCGGCGGCCTGGGAACCGCCCCCCGGCGTCGTCAAACCCCCGGAGCCACAATCGGCTCCGCAACCTCCGGCGCCGCAGCCGGCTGCCGAAACCGTCCCGGCTCCTCCCGAGGCCCATCCCGCCCCCGCGACGGCGAGTGTCGCCGCCCCGGTGAGCGTTGGCGGAAGTTCTCCGGCGGCCCCGGAAACCTGGACAACCCCGACAACCCGGGCGCCCGAGCTCGTCAACGCCCCGACCGTGGTGCCCATGGACATGATCCCATCGGTCCCGTCGGTCCCGGCGTCGCCCAGGCCGCAAGCCCAGGCCGCCGCCCCCGTTGCGCCCGAAGCGGCGGCGCCCGAAGCGTTGGTTGCCGCTTCCACGCCGGCGGCAGCCCCAGTTCGCGAAGAAACGCCGGAAGTCCAATCCGCCGCCGAAACCCCGGCCCGTAAGGCCCCGGCGGCCACGGCGGCTGGCGGCGCCGGGCGCATCGTGGTCAAGGCCAAGGCCAACAGTTGGATCCAGGTGCGCGACGATGCCGCCGGTGAGCTGGTGCTGACGCGCATGTTGATGTCCGGCGACAGCTATATCGTCCCCGACCGTTCCGGGTTGACCCTTTCCACCGGCAACGCCGGCGCCTTGGAAATCCTGGTCGACGGCGAACCGGTGCCGGCCGTCGGCGGGGAAGGAACCGTGCGGCGCAGAATCGTGCTCGATGCCGAAAGGCTGAAATCGGGCACCGCGGTGCGCGAATAAGGCCCCGGCCCTTGGGTTACCCTGAAGCCGGGTTAACCTTGACCTTGGGCTCGCCGATGCGGCAAATAACGTCTCAAGCCGAAAGGACTTAATGGTCTGATGTCCAACGGACTCAAATTGACGGACAGACGCAACTCCATCCCGGTCGACATCGGCGGCGTCATCCTGGGCGGCGATGCACCGGTGGTGGTCCAGTCGATGACCAACACCGACACTGCCGACGTGGCGGCGACGGTGGAACAGGTCGCTCAACTGGCCCGCGCCGGGTCGGAACTGGTGCGCATCACCGTCAACAACGAAGACGCGGCGAAGGCCGTCCCCCATATCCGCGACGAGTTGGACAAACGCGCCTGCGCCGTGCCGCTGGTCGGCGATTTCCACTACATCGGCCACAAGCTGCTGAGCGCTTATCCGGCCTGTGCCGAGGCGCTGGCCAAGTACCGGATCAACCCCGGCAACGTCGGTTTCAGGGAAAAGCGCGACAAGCAGTTCTCATCCATGATCGAAACGGCGCTCGAATACGGCCGCCCGGTCCGCATCGGCGTCAACTGGGGCAGCCTGGACCAGGAACTGGTGACCCGGCTGATGAACGAAAACGCTAAATCGCCCAATCCGAAGGACGCCGCCGAGGTCACCCGCGAGGCGCTGGTGGTCTCGGCCCTGGAAAACGCCGCCCGGGCCGAGGAGTTGGGCTTAAGCCGTGACCGGATCGTGCTGTCGTGCAAGGTCTCCGACGTCCAAAGCCTGATCGCCGTCTACGCCGACCTCGCCGGGCGCTCCGATTACGCGTTGCACTTAGGCCTCACCGAAGCCGGCATGGGCTCGAAAGGCATCGTCGCCTCGACGGCGGCGCTGGCGGTGCTGTTGCAGAACGGCATCGGCGACACCATCCGCGTATCGCTGACACCCGAGCCCGGCGGCGACCGGACCCGCGAGGTCGTCGTCGCCCAGGAAATCCTGCAGACCATGGGGCTGCGGTCGTTCGCGCCGCTGGTCATCGCGTGCCCCGGCTGCGGGCGAACGACGTCGACCGTGTTCCAGGAATTGGCGGAAAAAATCCAGACCCATGTCCGCCAGCGCATGCCCGAATGGAAGAAGACCTATCAAGGCGTCGAGGACATGAACCTGGCGGTCATGGGATGCATCGTCAACGGCCCCGGCGAAAGCAAGCACGCCGATATCGGCATCAGCCTTCCCGGCACCGGCGAGGAACCGGCGGCGCCGGTGTTTATCGACGGCGAAAAAACGCTGACCCTGCGTGGGCCCGATATCGCCGAGGAATTCCAGAAGATCGTCGATGACTACGTCGACAGCCATTACAAGCGCCGTGGGGGCCAAAACGGGGGCAAGGACTTAGATACCGATCGCGCCCCGTCCGCCGCCGCTGGGTAGCCGGTAGTCACGCCCATGTCCGATCTGCAGCCGGTTCGCGGCACCCACGACATTCTGCCTAAAGACTATCGCCGTCACCGCCAGGTGACGGAAACGGCACGCGAAATCGCGGCGCGCTACGGCTATGAGGAAATCTCGACCCCGGTGTTCGAGTTCTCGGAAGTCTTTAAGCGCACCCTGGGCGAGACGTCCGACATCGTTACCAAGGAAATGTTCAGCTTCGAGGACCGCAGCGGCGAGTCGCTGACGCTCAGGCCCGAAGTCACCGCCGGCGTCGCCCGGGCGTTCATTTCCGGAGGTCTGGCCCAGCACCTGCCGTTGAAGTTCTTCTGCCAGGGGCCGATGTTCCGCTACGAACGCCCGCAAAAGGGCCGCCAGCGGCAGTTCCACCAGATCGATGTCGAGCTTCTCGGCGTCGACGGCCCGTTGGCCGATATCGAGATCATTTCCTTGGCCGCCCACATCCTCGATGCGCTCGGGGTCGCCGACAAGGTGACCCTGGAGCTCAATACCCTGGGCGACACCGAAAGCCGTCAATCCTACCAGACCAAGCTGGTCGGCTACCTCGAAGGCTTCAAGGACAAGCTGTCCGAGGACAGCCTCGACCGGCTGGATCGCAATCCGCTCAGGATTCTGGATTCCAAGGACGAAGGCGACCGGGCGGTGATCGCCGGCGCGCCGCTGCTGGCGGACCACCTGAACGACGCCTCGAAGGCGTTTTTCGATGACGTTCAAAAGGGACTGAAGACGGCTGGGGTCGAATACAAGATCAATCCGACGCTCGTCCGCGGCCTCGATTACTAT
>JADFNT010000169.1 GCA_022563215.1 Pseudomonadota bacterium | reverse complement strand
GATGAACGCGGCGACGCCGCAATCCTCGAACCGGCGCCCCAGGTCGAGGGCGGTGATTTCAGACGTTTCGGTCCAGCCCTCGAGGGCGACCTTGCCGTCGCGGGCATCGATGCCGACAGCGACGCGCCCCGGGTGGCGCCGGCAGGCCTGCTTGACCAGGTCGGGCTGGCGCACCGCCGCCGTCCCCAGAATGACTCTTTTTATCCCGCGCCCAAGCCACAAATCGATGGTTTCCCTGTCGCGGATTCCGCCGCCCAGTTGCACCGGGATGTCGACGGCGTCGAGGATCGCGGTGACCGCGTCTTCGTTGACCGGGCGTCCGCAAACGGCGCCGTTGAGGTCGACCACATGCAGCCACTCGGCGCCGGCCTCGGCGAAGCCCCGGGCCTGGCCGGCGGGGTCGTCGCCGAACACGGTTACCCGTTCCATGTCGCCCTGATAAAGGCGCACGCATTGGCCGTCCTTGAGGTCGATGGCGGGAAAGAAGATCATTTTGTTTTCCTTCCCTTACGGGCGCCAGTTGAGAAAATTGGTGATCAGCTTCAGGCCCACGGCCTGGCTTTTCTCCGGGTGGAACTGGGTCCCGGTCAGGTTGTCGCGGCCGACGGCGGCTGTCGTTTCGCCACCGTAATCGACGCTGGCGAGAACGTGTCCCGGGTCGGCCGGTGAAAAACCGTAGGAATGAACGAAGTAAACATGGGCACTTGCGGGGATTCCTTCAAAGATAGGATGGAGAGGGAGGTGAAAATCTAGGTTATTCCAGCCCATATGTGGAATTTTTAAGGTCCTGTCCGAGGGATCGAGGGCAACGACTTCTCCTTCGAGCCAATTCAGACCCGGGGTGTCCTGGTGTTCGCGCCCCATGGAGGCCATCAACTGCATGCCGACGCAGATGCCCAAAAACGGCTTTCCCGCCTTGATCACCTGTTCCTCCAGGACCTCGACCATGCCGTCGAGCGCGTCCAGGCCGCGGCGGCAATCGGCGAAGGCGCCGACGCCGGGGAGCACGATGTGGCTGGCCGCCTTCAGGTCTTCCGCGTCGCGGGTTACCGTCACCGCCATGTTCAGCCCGGCTTCGCCCTGGGCGCGCTCGAAGGCCTTGGCGGCGGAGCGCAGGTTTCCCGACCCGTAATCGATGATGGCGACGTTCATTGGTGGTCGCTCATGACTTCAGGTCGGCGGCCAGGGCCGGTTGGTTGTCGAGATAGCGGCGCAGCGCCTGATCCGGGTCGTCGCCGGAGACGGCGCCGGCGAAGGCGAAGCCTTGGCGGGTCAGTTTCCGGCGCCGAAGGTCGTTGCCGAGATAACCGATGATGACGCCGAGCCCCAGGGACAGGGCGGCCTGGCTCAATACGTCCGGGCGCAGCCAGTAGATGGCCGCGTTGAGGGTCCCGACGGCGAGCAAGATCGCCGCCGCGGCCAGCCACAAACGGTGGCTAAGCGCCCACAAGAAGGAAAAGAGCAGCGCCGGCCATGAAAAACCCTCCTTGACCAGCACGATGTCGCGGTCGGGGTCGAGGCCGTGGCGGCGAAGGTGAACCGAATAGAGTCGCATGATCCGCAGCCTAGATTAACTGGATTAAAGAGAGCCGCCGAGCACGCCCTTCGTCGACGGCACCGTGTCGCTCTTGCGGGGGTCGATCTCGATCGCCTGGCGCAGCGCCCGGGCCAGGCCCTTATAACAGGACTCGACGATGTGGTGGTTGTTTTCGCCGTAGATGTTCTCCACGTGGAGCGTGATCCCCGCCGCCTGGGCGAAGGCCTGGAACCATTCCTTGAACAGTTCGGTATCCATCTCGCCCAGTTTCGGGCCCGTGAATTCGACTTGCCAGATCAAATAGGGCCGGTTGGAAACGTCGAGGGTGACCCGGGTCAGGGTCTCGTCCATGGGAATGCGGACGTCGCCATAGCGCGTTATCCCGGCGCGGTCGCCGAGCGCCTGGGATACCGCTTCGCCGATGGCGATGGCGGTGTCCTCGTTGGTGTGATGAAAATCGATGTGCAGGTCGCCCCTGGCCTCGACCTCCAGGTCGATGAGGCTGTGGCGCGACAACTGTTCGAGCATGTGATCCAGGAAACCGATGCCGGTGCTGATGGAATATTCGCCGCCGCCGTCGAGATTAACGGTGACGCGGATTTGGGTCTCCCTGGTCTTGCGTTCGATGGTCGCGGTGCGCATGGTTGTTACTCCTGGCGCCAAGGGGATATTTGGCATTGGGGCGTTCGGCAAAGCGCTCGATCGTGCCCCCGGGGGATTCAGGGGTGAATTCAGGGGGGAACCCAAAAGGTCCGCCGGGCCGCACCCGAGGCCGGCGGCGAGGCGTTCCATCCAGTCCTGGGTCAGCTTGCGGCGGCCGGCCTCGAGGTTGCCCACCTGCTGTCCGCTGGTGCCGATGCGTTCGGCCAGTGCCTGCTGGCTTAGGCCTTTTTGTTTTCTTAGGGCTTGAATTCTGTTTGTCATTGGCTATTTAAAACATAATGTTTTAAATTATTCAAACAATTTGTTTCATTTTGGCTTTTTCAGACCTTTTAAAACAAAATCGTTGTTTCGTCTGCGTTCCGGCGGATTCTTAGCACCCCGGCCCCGAAACCACCAGTCCGGATGATCGCCTCAATGCGTCGGCCCTTCTTTTTCCCTGGCCCCGAGGCGGCCGCGGATTTCGTTTATCACCCATTCGATGGTGTCTTCGTCGAGGTCGTGGATGGATTCGGCCAACAGGTTGGCGAGCTCCGTCGCCGCCGGGGCGAGGCCCGCGGTATCGACGACGACCCGGGGGTGGGACAGTTCGGCCAGGCGCTTCAACTCCTCCGTCTCGTCCCAGCCGAGTTCGAAATAACCGGAGATCTGCTGGATCAGGCCGGACCCGGGGCGGCCCCGGTGTCCGTGCTCCAGGGCCGAGAAGTAGGCCGACGTCACGCCCAGGTCCTCGGCCATTTTTTTCAAACTCAGCCCTGTTTGGCGCGGTATTCCCGGACCTTGGTTCCGAACGGCGTCATTTGCGCCTCTTCAGCAAAACGTATAGCGCCCCTTGGCCGCCGTCTTTCGGCGCGGCGTGGGAAAACGCCCGGATCATCCGCCGGTTGGGCTCGGCATTCAACCAGTTGGGCACCTGATCGCGCAAGACCCCTTCGCCCCGCGATCCCTTGCCGGTAATCACCAGCACCGAGCGCCGGCCGGCATTTTGCGACCCTTCGAGAAAGGCGTTCAAGGCCCGATGGGCTTCGGTCCGGGTCAGGCCGTGCAGGTCGATGGTGGCCTCGATATCCACCTGTCCGCGCCTGAGCCGCGTCCGGGTGCGCCGGTCCAGGCCGGGGGCCTCGCCGTGGCGAAGCTCGGGCTCGGCCGGCGCCGGCGAGGGAGGAAGAGGAAGAAGCGGGGGCGGGGTCCTTTTTCTTGCCGCCGGCTTTCCCGGCTTGGCCGCCGTCCCGGCCTCATGGGCGGCGGCGCCGGAGGGATCACCAGGGGGATCGCCCGAGGGCCCGTCCCTGGGTCCATCCGGGGAAATATCTTGGCGTTTGAGCGGCTCGACGTCGCTGGTGACCTGCCGCCAAAGCTCGTCTTCGGCGGGGTTGGGCGCCCGCTCCTCGAGATCACCGGCGGCATCGCCGGGGCCCGTGTTACGGGGACGGGGTTTCTTCATCGACGATCACGATATGAAGCCGATGGGGTCCGTGGGCGCCCAACAACAATGTTTGTTCGATGTCGGCGGTGCGCGAAGGACCGGTGATCCAGTTGACGGTGCGCGGCATGAAGCGGCCGTCGGCTTCCGTATTTTCCGTCCTCATGCGCGCCCAGACTTCCTCGTAGTCGCCGACGATTTCCGCCGCCGAAACGATGACGATATGCGTCGGCGGCAGGAAGTTCAGCGTCGTCGGCGAGCTGGGGCCCGACAGCAGGACCAAGGTGCCGGTCTCGGCGACGCCGGCGAAGGCACGGCTGACGGATGTGGAATCGGCGTCGTCGGCCGGGCCCTCCTCGACGCTCAGGAGGGTTTGTTTCGTCCACGGAATAAACGGCTCCGAGGCCCCCGGCGCCGCCTTCAGGATCATCGGCAGGTTGTTCTTGGCCAGGTAGCGGGCGACTTCCCGGGGCACGCCGGAGAGGCTTGAAACCCGGGCCAGGGTGGCGGCGACCTTTTCCGCCTCGCGGATGAAAAGATCGACCCGGGCCTTGGCGCCAAGCCGCCCGCGGGCCGGAATCAGGTTGGCCCGGTGATCGCCAAGCCGTTGCCGGGCCTTGGCGCTGTCTCCCCGGGCGATGGCGTCCGGGCGCTTGGTGCCGGCGAGGGCGCTCCTGACGGCGCCGAGGATTTCCTCGCGGGCGTTCATGTCCGTCCGTCCCGGCGGCGCGCCTTCAGCCATTGGGCGACAAAGGTCCCGCCCTCGGGGGCCGGAAAATCGCGGAGCCTCCTCCACCCGCCCGCCAGCGGCAAAGAACGAAACCGGCCCCGGGCGCGGCCGAGGCGGGCCAGGGCGGCGATGGCCGGCCGGGTGAGCATCCGGTAAAGCCACGGCCGGCGGGCCAGGAAGGCCCAGGCCTTGATGCCGGCGCGGGCCATTGGTGAATTCATTTTCTGTTCGAATTGCCGTTGCCGCCAGGTCCTCAGCATCCGGGGCAGCGGGATGCGCATGGGACAGACGGCTTCGCATTTGCCGCAAAGGGTCGAGGCGTTGGGCAGATCGCCGGTTTTTTCGAGGCCGATGAGGTTGGGGATCAGCACCGCGCCCATGGGCCCGGAATAGACCCAGCCATAAGCGTGGCCGCCGACCGCTTTGTAGACGGGACATTGGTTGAGGGACGCC
>JADFNT010000168.1 GCA_022563215.1 Pseudomonadota bacterium | reverse complement strand
CGTTCGATTTTTCGAACGGCGTCTGGGCCGGTTACGGGCAGGATGTCGGCGGTTTGCAGAAGGACCCGGTTTATTCCCTGCTGCACAACTGGAAATCTCCACCCTGGCCGCTCCACAAGGATCTGTTGTGGATCATGAACGACCATGGCGGCAACCCGATCTGCTTCAGGCTCGACGAGGGCAATGAAGGCAAGCTCTGCTTTGTCGATCACGAGCTTGCACCCGAGAACAACGAGTGGACCCTGGAAGAAGTCGTAGCCCAATGCCGGAGGCGCTGCGCCATAACCTTCTCCTCCTTCATCATCGTTATCGGAATTGTATACAAATCCGAGGCCGAGAGTCGTGTCCGATCCGACATAGTCATCATCAAAGTTACCCAGATCCGGATCGTCAAAGAGACCCATGTAGACCTCTTCGAGTGGAACTGTGCCTTTGTAAAGGATACGAACCTTGTAGAAGGTCGTGTTTCCAATGGCGCCTGCCGTGTTGAATGCAAAAGCAGAACCATGAACTTCTACGCCCATTGCCGGGGTATCAGTACGGGTGTGCTGGTTGCCACGATCATTATTGATCCACCACAGCATCTGGTCGCCCAGAATAGCCGGGCGCTCGCCCGCTGCAAGGTTGATCACGCGATCGACGCGGCTGGCCAGAGGCTGGTCCTGCAGGTCAATGAGATCCCCATTGGCATCGAGCGTCGGAGCGCCAAGACCGGTAGGCCAGTCCTTAAGGTCAGGAGTGGATGCTCCGGATGCCTCGTAGCTCACGACGTCTTCTTTCGAAACCTTCCAGACGCGGTCAAAAATCGAACAATCCGACGGAGGAGATCCATCGTCGTTCAGCGGCCCGGCCCAGAATTCGTAGGGACCATAGGTTGATCCGGCAAGGCGGAGTTGGCCGTCAACGAGGCCGCCCATCCAGATACCGGATGCGAAGATTGCGTTCGACGGGCCGCCCTTGGGAATGTTGTAAACATGAGGACTTCCGCGCCAGAACAGGTTACCATTATTAAGGATGCGAGCGCGAACATTGTTGATATCCAAATAGGCTTCGCCAATGGCCTGCTCGCAATTGCCAACGCTTTGCGCCTGAGCTGGGAGGCCCAAGAAGCTGATAGCGACGGTCACGATGAGTAGACTGATTGTTCTAGAGTAGTGCATGATAGATTTTGTCTGTATCAATTGGTCGACTTGCGCCCTCCATGAGTGGATAGAATCAGGGAATACTCCCCGTCATTTCGTGCGGCGTCATTTCGTGCTATGCACACATTGTTGACGTGACAATTCGGTTTAGGGATTGTCCGGCGATTAAAAACTGCCAGCTAAAGGAATGCCGTGCTCGAATCTGGACCGATTGGTTGTTGAAAAAACCAGAGGTGTCAGGCGATCCGTTTCGAATCCGAGCAAGTCTCGAGATAGCTGGATTCCGGGAGAAAAATGTGCTCGAAGCGAACGATCACGGTTCGATCTCCTGAATTCAGTATGTATCGCGCGCAACTACTTGAGTGCAACACTGGAGAGATGGCGACATTCGTGCCAAAACACGCGGTTTGTCGCAATTCGGCGATTTTGGCGTTTGGCGATTTCGTCGTTGCGGTTATCCAGGGGCTGAAACTCGCCAAAGCCGGTGGCGGCGAGGCGGTTGGGGGGCAGCCCCTGATTAATCAGAAACTGGACCACCGAAATCGCCCTTGCCGAGGACAACTCCCAATTCGAAGGAAACCGGGCGGTCTTGATCGGGTCTTT
The DNA here is from genome assembly GCA_022563215.1 of Pseudomonadota bacterium. Taxonomy (GTDB): domain Bacteria; phylum Pseudomonadota; class Alphaproteobacteria; order Rhodospirillales; family Casp-alpha2; genus Casp-alpha2. Next base: position 3,151 of record JADFNT010000168.1, on the reverse strand, counting down.
GTCCGTATGGCCGTCGACGCGCAGGATCCAGTCTATATCGGCGGGAATTTCACGCGATATCTGTTTCAGTGTCAGGGCCAGTTGCAGAAGCTGTTTCTTCCCGGCTACGCCGATATCGACCGCCCCCTTGGCGAACAGGACCTCGGACTGGAAGACGAAGCGGTCGCCGACGATGCGCACCCCTTTTTGCCCCCCCAGCAGGTCCCGAAGGCGGCCGAAAAATTCCGACCGGTAACGGCTCAGTTCAAGCACCTTGCTGGCCAGGGCGGCGTTCAGACGCTTGCCCAACGACGCGATCTGGATCTTTTTCTCGGCGTCCCGTTTTTCCGAAGCATCAAGGGCGGCGGAAATTTTCGCCAGCGTTTCGCGCAACGCCGCCGTCTGCTGGTTCAGGAGCGCCACCTGGGCGCGGGCGCTCTTGGAAAGGTCTTTTTCCGCCAACAGCGTCTTGCCCGATTCCTCCAGCTTGCCCGCCATTTCGGCTATTTTCGACTGCAGCTCCTCGCGTAGCGCCCGGAGCGCCGCGATGTCCCGGGACAGGTCGCCCAATTCCTGCAATTGGACGGCGATTTTCGATTTATCGGCCTTGAGGGCCGACTGCGCCGCCGTCAGGTCCCTTTCCGCCGCTTCGGCGCGCTGGCGAATACGGCCGATCGTGGTTTTCAGGTCGGCGCGCAGCGCGACGGAAATCTGCAGTTCCTCGGATAATTGCGCGAAGTTCTTGCGCAAATCCTTGTTTGAGCGCTTTTCAAGCGACAGAAGCCCGGCCAGTTCGCTGATCTGGTTTTGCAACCGGGACAACGCCTGATCGCGCCCGGAAAGGGCCTGGCCGAGGAAAAACTGCGCCAGAACGAAGACCATCAGCAAAAACATGATGACCATCAACATCGTCGCCAGGGCGTCGACGAACCCCGGCCAGATGTTGGTGTCGCGAAGCCGGCGGCGGGCGAGGGTGGCCATGGAAAACGACGGCGCCGGTCTAATCGTCGCCCGAGGCGGCGATGGTGCGGGCCAGCAGCTTGATTTCGCTGCGCAGTTGTTGGATCAGTTCTTCGCGCCCGCTCGAAAGTTCTTCGGTCAAACGCGTCAGGTAGACGTCCAGGTTGCGGATATGGGAACGCGTCTGCTCGTCCATGCCCGCCGCCGTCGATCCTTCGGCGATTTTGGCCATGATCGGCTTCATCTCGATCTGGGTTTCGGCCAGGCTTTTCATCAACGTTTGTTCGGTGCGAATGTGGTCGGTCAGGGTTTCCAGCTTATTGCCGAGGGCGATGACGTTGGCGTTGACCGATATCCGGCTTTCCTCGCCACGGGTGATGGTCCGTTGCAGGTTTTCAAGGCTTTCCGCCGTTTGCTCCAAAAGCGCCTGAACATAGGCCGGGATCGATTGCTCGCCTTCCCCCAATAAAGAGCTGGTCGCCAACCGGGTGACCGTCGACAGCCATTCCTCGAGTTCGTTGTAAAACCGGTTCTGCGCCTGATTGGCCTGCAAATCCAGAAAGCCCAGGACCAAGGAGCCGGCGAGCCCGAACAGGGACGTTGAAAACGCCGTTCCCATGCCCGCCATGGGCGCCTTCAAACCCTTTTTAAGATCGTCGAAAACGGCAATCGAATCGCCGCCTTCGACGTTGAGAGCGCCGATGACATTGCTGATCGAGGCGACCGTTTCCAACAACCCCCAAAACGTGCCCAACAGGCCGAGAAAAATAAGCAGTCCGATGGTGTAACGCGAAATATCCCGCGATTCGTCCAGGCGTGAAACAATCCCGTCCAGCAGGGAACGCATCGCCAGGGTGGAAAGCGACAGCCGGTCCTTGTGATCGCCGACCATGGTCGCCATCGGCGCCAGCAATTTCGGCGGCTGGGGTTCGGATAGGGGGGTGCCGTTTTGTTGGAATTCTTCGATCCAGGCGACTTCGGGATAGAGCATCAGCACCTGGCGGAAGTTATAGATGATGCCGATAACCAAAACGCCGATAATCAGGCCGTTCAATGGCGCATTGGCCATGAAGGCGCTTTGCAGAGGCAGGAAAAGGAACCCGCACAAACCGGTGACGGTGATCAAGAAAACGAACATCCGGATGAGGTATTTACGTGGCCGGGTCATTGTCGCCCTCAAGATCGTTTCTTCGGCGTTCGGGGGAGCCGGGGATTATAGGGCCGAAATCATCTTTCGACGATATTGACATCGACCCTGTTGAGGGGCTTTTCCGAGGTCTTGTTGCCCAAGGCCCGAACGTCAATTCGCGTGCTGCGGATCCCGTTTTCGATAAGGAATGATCGAACCGACAAGGCCCTGGACAGGGACATCCGACGGGCCTTGCTGGGGGACAGGGCTTTGCCGCCGGCATAGGCCAAAAGCTGCAGGCGCAGGTTCTTTTTGTCTTTCAGCTTTTCAGCCAAGCCCTTCAGGCCCTTCTTGGCCTCGGGGGGCAGCTTCGAGGCGGTGGCCTTGAAGGCTACCTGAAAGGCGCGCCCGGTTTTTATGGTTTTCTTGGTCGGCAGCGAGGCCTGTTCTTTGGTTTCGGGTTTCGGCTTCGCCGTCGCTACCGGTTTGGGCTTTGGCGCCGGTTTTGGCTCGGCGGCCTTTTCAGGCGCCTTGGCCGGTGGCGGGGCCGGTTTTTTGACCACCGGTTTTTCGGCCGGGGGTGGGGCCGGTGGGGCGGGCTTGGCCGCCGCCATTTTCTTGGCCGGCTTTGCCGGCTCCGGCGGCGGGGCAACGGGGGCCGTTACAGGCTCCGGGGGTTTGGTCGCGGCGACGGCCGGCATTGCGGGCTTTTTCATTTTAGGCTTTTTCGGAATGGACTTTTTCCGTGCCACACGCTTGGCGGCCTTCTTGCCCTTGGCCGACGGCGGCCTCAGCTTGATGCGAGGGCTTTTGGGAACCGCGACATGGAGTTGCGACACGGGATTTTTCCGTCCCGGCACCAAAAGACCACGCACAGCCTCTGTTCCAAATGGACGGACCAAATAAGGCGTTCCCGCCGCCGGCGAGCCGCCGGAATCCCCGATAACACTTAGGTCGACGGTCACATGGTCGGTGCTCAGGTCGACGCTGCCTTGGGCCATGGCGCCGCTGCCGCCGAAGGACAGGGACACGGCCGCCAGTGCCGCCACCATCATCAGGCGGCGGGCCGATGCCAGGAACGGG
>JADFNT010000167.1 GCA_022563215.1 Pseudomonadota bacterium | reverse complement strand
CAACTCGGTGCTCCGCGAGCATGTCTACGGTCACGGCCACACGCTCGGCGCGGTTCACGTCGAACTGGCCCGCGATGCAGACCTGCTTATCCACGACGCCTTTTATAGCGACGACGAGTACCCAAAATACCGAGGGCAGGGCCACAGCTGTCCCCAGCACGCCGTGGAGACGGCGCAGCGCGCCGGGGCGCAACAACTGCTGCTCTTTAACCACCATCCCGAACGCAGCGACGCGGCGCTGGACGCCATGGCACCGGCCCGCCAACGGCTTGCCTACGACGAATTGTTGTCCAACCAACTGGCCCTGGCCCTGGTCCGGCTCTCCATGCGCCGGGTCAAGGGCCGCGCCATCGAAGGCGACGGCCGCCTCAGGGCCAAGGTCACGGCGGCGTTGCCGTTTAGCCTGACGCCGTCGCAGGAACAGGCGCTGGTGGAAATCGCCGCCGACATGGCGGCCCCGGTGCGCATGCTGAGGCTGCTGCAGGGCGACGTCGGCAGCGGCAAGACCGTGGTCGCGCTGCTATCGATGCTGAGCGCCGTCGAGGCTGGCGAGCAGGCGGCAATGATGGCGCCGACGGAAATCCTCGCCCGCCAGCATCTGGCGACCATCGAGCCCCTGGCCCGGGCCGCCGGCATCGAGGTGGTGCTGCTGACGGGGCGCGAGAAAGGCAAGGCCCGGGAAACGGTCCTCGAAAAGCTTTCCTCGGGCGAGGCGGCGCTGGCCGTCGGCACCCACGCGCTTTTTCAAGACGACGTCGCATTCAAGACGCTGGCCATGGCGGTGATCGACGAACAGCACCGTTTCGGTGTCCATCAGCGCCTGACCCTGGCGGCCAAGGGCCGGGCCGTGGACATCCTGGTGATGACCGCGACGCCGATCCCGAGGACGCTGATGCTGACGGCCTACGGCGACATGGACGTGTCCCGCCTGCCCGACAAGCCGGCCGGGCGGCTGCCGGTGGATACCCGGGTCATGCCCATTAAGCGTTTGGACGAGGTGACGCAGGGGTTGAAGCGGTCCCTCGACGCCGGCGCCGGCATCTATTGGGTGTGTCCGCTGGTCGAGGAATCGGAAGTCCTCGACCTCGCCGCCGCCGAGGACCGCCACGCGTACCTGAAGGGTCTGTTCGGCGACCGGGTGGGGCTGGTTCACGGGCGCATGAAGGGCAAGGAGAAGGATGCCGCCATGGCCGCCTTCGCCGCCGGTGAAACCAAGCTCCTCGTCGCCACCACCGTCATCGAGGTCGGCGTCGACGTGCCGAACGCGACGGTCATGGTGATCGAACACGCCGAGCGCTTCGGGCTGGCGCAGTTGCACCAGCTTCGCGGCCGCATCGGCAGGGCCGACAAGCCGTCCACCTGCCTGTTGCTGTACGCCCCGCCGCTGACGGCGGCGGCCAAGGCGCGGCTCGAGATCATGCGCGAAACCGACGACGGATTCCGGATCGCCGAGGAAGACCTGAAACTGCGCGGCGCCGGCGAATTGCTGGGCACCCGGCAAAGCGGCCTGCCGGAATTCCGCATCTCCGACCTGACCGTCCACGGCGAACTGCTGGCCGCGGCCCGCGACGACGCGGCGCTCATTCTCGACCGCGACCCGGAACTGGAAACCGAGCGCGGCCAGGCGGCGCGGGTTTTGTTGTATCTGTTCGAAAGGGAGGCGGCGGTCAGGAACCTGCGGTCGGGGTAAGAGAAGTATCCTGAAGTTCCCGGCAGACAACGTCTTTGCCCCGGATTTCGCGAACAACGGCCCAGCCCGCGATGGCAACGCCGATGACGGCCACGTATATCCTTATCGGTTCGAAATACGTCAGCAATAAATCGCCGCCGAAAATGACGAGAAGGATTTTGTTGCAGACAGGGCAAGCGATTCCAAGAAAACCGAGCACGCCCCCCACGCCCGCGGTTTTGCCGGAACAAGCGGGCCTGCGAATGGCCACGAAAACGCCGATCAGAATCGCCAACAACCCCAGGATCCAGATTTCAGCGTTGCCGGCGGGCGTCATGCGGATGAAGAAGGGATTTTCCCAAATGGCCGCGACCGTGCCGAGGGCCGCGAACGTCCCCGTGGCGACGATCACGCCTTTTAAAACGCGGCGGGGCGTCAAAAGATGTTGGTCAGGTTCCATTTTTAACCTTCCACAATGTGGGGAGTCCTTATGGCCTTGCGCCGGCCAGGCCCCCGCTTTTCCCTCCAGGTTTTCAGGAAGGCCGCGAATTGGAGCAGCGCCACGGCCATAACAAGGACCGCGAAGGGAATTCGCGCCCAGTTGGGGTCAGGGACGGCGCGATGGAAGTCCTGAAAATGGAGGTACATGAAATAAGCGGTGTGAAGGACGATCAGCGTCCAAAGGACATAAGCGCTTTGCTGCAAAAACTTCCAGACGGAACCGCCGAGGAGCCGCTGGCTCCAATCGTTGGAGACCAACGACAGGACAGCGCCGTAGACGAGCGCCAGGATTCCGATGACGTTGGCAAATCCGAATCCGTGTTGAAGCATGACGTAGAGGCCGGTTAACGGATGAAGTTCGTAACCAAAAACGCGGATTAGGTTCCATTCGATCCAGCCATCGAGAATGATCAACGTGTGTATTGCTCCCAGGACGACCCCATGGATGCCGGTTTCGCGTCGCCACGGAATGAGGGGGCGGAACCACGGCCACAGACGCGCCAGAGGGCCCATGGCCAGGGAAAGCGAGATCAGGACCAGACTCATATCCCCAACGGCCCGGTTCCAGCGGTGCATCGCCGACCACTCGGCTCGAGATTCCACAAATGCGTAAGTACCGGCGCCGATAAAAAGGATCACCACGAGGTGCCGGCTTTTCCACCCGAAATGCGCCATGGCTCGGAGCCAAACTGGAGGATTTTTCGCCGTTTTCATTATTTCCGCCTACTCAACAAAGATCCGGCCCGGTTCGGGGTTTCCAAACCCCGCCGTTCTTCCATGAGAATATGACGATTCTATGGTTGGCCAGACAGGGGTCGGAAATCTCAGGTCGGGGTGACGGGGGTGTGCCGGGGGTGTTACGGGGGGCGCGTCAACCGGCGGTCTTCGTTTTTTTCTTCTCGCCGGGGCGCGATCCCTTGGTCGCCAGCACCGGGGCGCGATCCTTCTCGCGGATGATATCCATTTCCTCGTAAGTCTGGGCGGCGGTCAGGGGCACGTTGCGCTCCGCCTCGGGGCGGCGGTCCGGCGGCGTGATGATGCCGCCCGAGATCACCATCTTGATCGCTTCCTCGACGGTCATGGAAAGCGGGACCAGGTCTTTTTTCGGCACGAACAGCAAAAAACCGGACGTCGGGTTGGGGGTCGTCGGCATGAAGATGTTGATGCACTCTTCCTCGGTGGTGTTCTGCACCTCGCCTTCGGTGCGCCCGGTGATGAAGCCGATGGCCCAGATGCCGCGCCGGGGGTATTCGATCAGCACCGCCTCGCGAAACGCCGCCGAATGGTCGGCGAACACGGTTTCGATAATTTGCTTGAGGGCCGAATAGATGTTCCGGATCACCGGCATGCGGGCCAGCAGGTCCTCGGAGAACCGCTTCCACATCCGGCCCATGAAACCCGCCGTCAGGGCCCCCGTCAGCATCAGCGCCAGGACCAGGATCAACAGACCGAGCCCGGGGAGGGCGAACGGCAGGTAGGTTTCCGGGTTGTATTTCACCGGGATCAGCGGCGTTATCTTGCTGTCGACGAAACCGATGAACAGCCAGGCCAGGTAAAAGGTGATGAAAATGGGCGCCACCACCAGGATGCCGGCGAAGAAATAGGCGCGCATCCGCGGGGCGAAGCCGAGGACGGGTTTCTTGGCCTGATCTTTGACGCTTTTGGGATCGTTATCCGGCGCGGGGTTCTCGGTGCTCATAACCTATATAATGTTCAGCTTCGCCGTTAATACCAAGGAGCGGGTCGATGGGGCTTTGTTCTGATGAACGAATGATTCGTTATGGTGGCGGGGAAAGGGACAATTTCCCCTATTTGGTTTTGGACCGGATGTGATTGACGAGGATGTTCAAAAGCCCCCTGATGAACGGATCCGCCTTGTTCAGCTTTTGCTCGAAGGTGGCGCGGTTGACGACGATGAGGGTCGACCCCTTCGACGCCCTGGCGCCGGCCATTCGGGGTTCGGAATCGATCAGCGCCATCTCGCCGAAGATGCCGCCCTGGCCGATCCTTCCCAGGACCGTTTCGACCCCGTCGGTGGTCTTGAAAATCTCCACCTCGCCGGATTGGACGATATAGGCCAGGTGGCCATCCTCGCCTTCCTTGAAAATCCGGTCCCCGATCTGAAAGGTCTGCCGCTGAAGTATGGTTTCTGACATCCATACGCCCCTATAGGATTGGTTATAAGGTTAAATTTTAATCTTTCGTCATAGTACCTGGATATATAGAAAAAACCATCCATCAGAATCACTAAATTCCGTCTTTACCGCAATGGTACCGGAGCCAATTTAAAAATGACCAGGGAATATCCCGAACGGCCCCTTGTCGGCATCGGCGTGGTGGTATTGGGCGCCCGAGGAGTGCTGATGATCAAGCGCGCCAAGGCGCCCCGGAAAGGCCAATGGAGCCTGCCCGGCGGGGCCCAGGAACTCGGCGAAACCGTATCCGAGGCGGCGCGGCGCGAAGTCATGGAGGAAACCGGTCTGACCATCGGCATTCTTGGCCTGGTGGACGTGGTCGATTCCATCCACCGGGACGATGCCGGCAAGGTCCGGTATCACTATACACTGGTCGATGTTTTTGCGCGGATTCCGCCACAAGGCGAAACCGATCCCAGCCCCGGCGGGGACGCCGACGAGGCCGCCTGGATACCGCTCGGGGACATCACCGGCCTCGGTCTGTGGTCGGAAACCGAGCGCATCATCAACCTGGCGGTTGAAATGCTGGAGCTGGTGGACGAATC
>JADFNT010000166.1 GCA_022563215.1 Pseudomonadota bacterium | reverse complement strand
CGGACGCTGGGCGGCACGGTGGTACTAGGTTAATTGTTGTATCCCCTAGAGTGATAAGAAGGGATGGGGTTTCCGTATTGTGCCGCGGGTCCGGCCCGCCTAGGCTTTGTCCTCTAAGAGTCCATAGTGTGCGGTGTGTTGGGAGAGGATTCTGAGTGGCGATTATTGCGGGGATTGACGAGGCGGGGTTGGGGCCCACGTTGGGGCCTCTGGTGGTGTCGCGGGCGGTGTTTGAAGTGCCCGATGCACTGGCTGACGGGGATCTGTGGGCGAAATTGTCCAACAGCATCACTGCCAAGGCTCGCAAACGCGACTCGCGTGTGCCCATCGTCGATAGCAAAAAGCTGCATCACAGTCAGGACGGTCTGGCGGCGCTGGAGCAGACGGCGTTGGTCTTGCTGGCTGCTGGTAAGGGACTGCCCGCTGCGGTGCCCGAGCTTTTGCAGGAACTCAGCCCCGGCATCGCCGGGCGACTGCTGGGTTATCCCTGGTACGACGGCTTCGATGACGCGCTGCCGCTGGCCTGTGACGCCGGCCTGGTGCGCATCAAAGCCAACGCCGTGCGGCGGGAGCTGCGGCAGCAGTCCATGCGCTTCCTCGGCGCTCGCTGCTGCATCTTGCCGGAAGGGCAGTTCAATAAACTGGTCGGCGCGACCCGTAACAAAGCCACGGTTCTATGGATGCTGACCGTGCGGCTGATCAGTGAATTGATCCAGTCTGCCGGCGGGCGGCAGCTCTTTGTGTTCGTCGATCGGCAGGGTGCCCGGGTCAGCTACGTGCGACTGCTGCTGTCGGCGTTCGAGGATGTCGATCTGCGCGTGCTCGCTGAATCGGAGGATTGCAGCCGATACCAACTGCGGTTCGACCGCTACGGCTCATCGCCATCACCGGTCACCATCGAATTCCGAGTATCTGCGGAATCCGCGCATCTGCCCACCGCCCTGGCCAGCATCTATAGCAAGTATGTCCGGGAGCTGCTCATGGTAGCGTTCAACCGCTACTGGCAGGGGCATGTCGGCGGGCTGGCTGGGGTCGGCCAATTGGCCGAGGACGGCCTCAAGGTGGCTTTCCAGGGCGCCGCCGCCGCGAATTTCGGCGGCCGGGAATTCACGGCGCAGGTCTTTTTCAAGCTCTCGGTCATCGCCGCCGAGGGCGACCATGCAGACGCCCTTTTCCGTCGCCGCCACCAGCAGCCTTCCCAAGGGGCTTGCGGCGGTAGCGAAGGATATTTCGGCCCCCCGCCCGCCCTTGGCGTAGCTGGCCGGCGTCATGCCGAGATGCGGCCCCGCTTTTTCGTAAAGCCGGCTCGACGACCCGTAACCGGCGCCATAGAGGGCGTCGGCGACTCCATTGCCTTGCTTGAGGCCCGCCTTCAGGCGTTTCACCCGCAGGGCTTCGCCGAACTTGCGCGGCGACAGCCCGACCAGCCGCGTGAACACGCGCTGCAGGTGGTGCGGGCTCATCCCCGTGGCGCGCCCGAGCTCGGCCAGGGTCGGGATTCGATCCTCGGCCGCCTCGATCAGCCGGCAAGCGTTGCCGACGAGCGCGAGGCGGGGGTCGGCGATGTCGGGGCCGTCTTTCATGGCCGTCATGGTACGCCGGGCGGGGGGGTTGAATCTATCCGAAGCTTGCGATGAAACTTTGTCTCAGCCGTAGCGGTGCAGCGCCTCGCCGTTGCGCCTCAGCCATTCCCTCGACGCCTCCATGTCGGACGTCAGAGTCTCGACAAGGCGCCAGAATTTCGGCCCGTGGTGGGGCTCGGCCAGGTGCGCTACTTCGTGGGCGACGACGTAATCGAGCACCGATTCGGGGGCCATCACCAGCCGCCAGCAGAAAGACAGATTGCCGTCGGCCGAGCACGAGCCCCAGCGGCTGCGGGTGTCGCGGATGGTGATCCGGCCCGCCGTCCGGCCCAGGGCGGCGGCCTTGTCGCCGACCAGGCGGCCGATTTGCGACCGCGCTTCCTTCTTCAACCAGTCCCGAAGACGCCGGGCCAGGTGTTCGGCCCCCCCGGCGACCAGGATTTCGGCGCCTTGTCGCCGGACCACGCCGCGCCCGCCCGAAACATGGCGGATCAAATGATCGGCGCCGCCCAGGGGCACCACGGCGCCGTCGGCAAAGGCGACGCGCGGCGGCAGCCCGCCGAGCCGGTCGAGCACCCAGGCAGCCTTTTCATGAACCAGGTCCAAGCCTTCGCGGAGCGGCGTGCGCCGGGGCAGGGTCACGGAAACGCCGTCACCGTTGCCGTCCCCGGCGCCGTTGCGGTCGTCGATGCGGAGGATGATGCGCCGCGCCCGGGTGTTGCGGTAAAGCCTGACGGGGACCCGTTTCCCGCCCAGCTCGACGAAGGTTTCCCGGACCGGCGTCCTGGTCATGCCGGTTACGCCGCCAGGGGAAGTTGGAAGCCGATGGCGTCGAAGTCCCGGAACAGCTTCTCCTTGTCGGCGCCGTTCATGGGCATCAACGGCGGGCGGATGTTGAGCCACGCGTCGTTGCCGGAATGGCGCGCCATCAACGTCTTCAACGCCGTCGACAGCGGGAACTGGCAGACCACCCGGCGGACGGCGCAAAGCTTTTCGTTGACCGCCTGGATGTCGCCGCCTTTCAGCCAGCCGCCATAGACCTCCGCCGCCAGCACCGAGGCGACGTTGGCGCACGCCGTGATGCAGCCGGCGCCGCCGGCCTCCAACAACGGCAGCAGAAATTCATCGGAACCGGAAAAAACGGCGAAGCCCGGGAACTCCCTGGCCGCGCCCGACATGTTGTCGAAGTCGCCGGAGCTGTCCTTCATGCCGATGACGGTTTCGGGGTATTCCTTGAGCAGCCTGTCGATCAGCGGATAGGTGATCGGCACCCCCGACATCTGCGGGAAGTGATAAAGGAAAACGCGCAGCCGATCGTCGCCGACCTTCTGGATGATTTCGGAATAGGCCGCGAACAGCCCTTCGTCGCTTAGGTTCTTGTAATAGAACGGCGGCAGCATCAACACCCCGGCGGCACCGATGTCCAACGCCTTCCTGGTCAGTTCAATGGCGTCGGAAAGCGCGCAAGCCCCGGTGCCGGGCATCAGCTTTTCACCGGGAATGCCGGCCTCGGCCAATCCGTCAAGAATCCGCAGGCGCTCATCGAGACTGAAGGAATTAGCCTCCCCGGTGGTGCCGAGGACGGCCAGTCCGTCGCAGCCGTTGTCCAGAAGCCACCGGCCATGGCCCGCCAACAGGTCCAGGTCGGGGCCGAGGTCGGCCGTCAACGGCGTCAGGGCGGCGGTGTAAACCCCTTTCAGTTCGAAATCCTCGTGGGCCATGTTTTTTCTCCTTGTCGCTCTTTATTTGGGCCAGCCGACGACGCGGCCTTCCAGATCGTCCGTATCGCGTTCCGACACCACCCGGCCGCGCACCGAAATACCGGCTTCGTGGACCGTTTCCGGGTCGCCGGAAACCAGCGGGTGCCACCAGTGAAGGTCCTTGCCCTCGTCGATCAGGCGATAGGCGCAGGTGGCGGGCAGCCAACTCAGCCGCTTGACGTTTTTCGGGTTCAGGATTTGGCAATCGGGCACGTAGCGCTTGCGGTCGTCGTAGCTGACGCAGCGGCAGATATCCAAATCCAACAGCCGGCAGGCGACGTCGGTGTACTGGACCTCGCCGGTGGAATCGTTCTCCAGCTTGTTGAGGCAGCACCGCGCACAGCCGTCGCAAAGGGATTCCCATTCCGCCTTGTTCATCTCGGACAGGGATTTGCGTTGCCAGAACGGCGTTTCGGTCTTTTTCGCCGGAGACTTTCCAAACACGGACGATGGTTCTCCTGATTCCGGCACAGGGTTAGCGCGTCCCATTGCCAATGGCAACCGGGATATGGGGCCAGGGGCGGCCGGGGGCAACCTCATATTATTCGCGGTCGATCAAGTGGATGAACGACCCGGCGACGTTGCCGTCCACCAGCCCGGCCGGGCCGAGGTCCTGGGATTCGGCGCTTGCGGCGTGAAAAAGCGGCTCCCCGGGGCCTTCCTCGATCACTTCGGCGTAATGGAATTCGTGGCCGCGAAAGGCCGTGCCGGCCTTTCCCAGGGTTCCGCCGCCGACCGTCACCGCCCGGCGGTAGCCAAGGTGCAGCTTCGGTTTCGCGAACGACGTTTCCACGGCCAGCAGCCCAGCCATGGCGTGGCGGGTGCCGGCGGCGTCGATCAGGCCCCGGCCCAAAACCATATAGCCGCCGCATTCGCCGAAAACCACGGCGCCGCGCGCCGCCGCCGAAGCGAGGCCGTCCATGAAACCTTTTGCGGCAGCAAGCTTTCCGGCGTGAAGCTCCGGATACCCCCCCGGCAGGTAGACGGCATCGGCGTCGCTATCCGGTCCTTCGCCGGCGAGCGGCGAAAACGGCACGATCTCCGCCCCGGCGTCGCGCCAGCCGTCGATGACCAGGGGATAGGAAAAGGCGAACGCCTGATCGGCGGCGACGGCGATGCGCTGGCCGAGCGGCGGCAACGGAGGGTGCGGAGGATCGGGCGCCCCGCCGCCAAGGGCCAGCGGCCGGGCCAGCGCCACAAGCCCGTCCACATCCAGGTGTTCGGCGACCCACGCCCCGGCGCGGTCGAGAAACCCTTCCAGGTCCTTGTGTTCGCCGGCCTGCACCAGCCCCAGATGCCGATCGGGAAGTTCCAGACCCGGGGTTCTCGGCAGGCAGCCAAGGACCGGGATTTCGGCGACGGACCGGGCGCAGGCGTCGCGGAGGATCGCCCCGTGGCGTTCCGAGCCGACCCGGTTGAAGACCACGCCCAGGACCTCGACGCCGGCCTGGAAGGTGGCGAATCCCTTGAGCACGGCGGCGGCCGAGGCCGCCTGGGCGGCGGCGTCGATGACCAGAATCACCGGCCACCCTGTCACCCGGGAAAGATCGGCGGTGGCGCCACAGGGTTCGCCCTTGCCGACG
>JADFNT010000165.1:1477-4928 GCA_022563215.1 Pseudomonadota bacterium | reverse complement strand
TGACCCGGGCCGGGCACGCGTCGTTCAAGGAGATGGGGTTGTTGTAAGCGCCCCTAGGCCCCCTCCCCCATGACCCTCGCCCGCGTCTTCGTCCCGTTCGCCTTGGGCTATTTTTTGTCGTATCTGATGCGGGTGGTCAACGCCGTCATCGCGCCTGATCTGGTCCGCGACCTGGGGCTGACGGCGGCCGATTTGGGGCTATTGACCAGCGCCAACTTCCTCGCCTTCGCTGTCGCCCAGTTGCCGTTGGGAATCCTGCTCGACCGTTTCGGACCCCGGCGCACGGAGGCGGTGTTGCTGCTGTTCGCGGCCTTGGGCGCCTTTCTGTTTTCGATCGCCGGCAGCGCGCCGGGCCTGATTGCCAGCCGGGCGCTGATCGGGCTCGGCACGTCGGCGTGCCTGATGGCGGCGTTCAAGGCCTATGTGATGTGGTTCTCCGGCGAACGCATCCCGTTCATCAACGGCCTGCAGATGGCGGCCGGGGGCCTGGGCGCGGTCACCGGCACGGTGCCGGTGGAAGCGATCCTGACCGTCACCGATTGGCGCGGCGTGTTCGTGATCTTCGGCGTCATGGCGCTTGGTTGTTCGGCGGCCATTACCTTCGTGGTGCCGAAACGGGGGCTGAGGGAGACCACCGCCGAAACCATGCAGGACCAGTTCCGGGGCATTGCGCAAATCTTTTCCAGCCCGTTTTTCTGGCGCCTCGCGCCGATGACGGTGGCCTCGCAAAGCATGTTCCTGGCCACCCAGAGCCTGTGGTCGGGCCCGTGGCTTGCCGACGTCGCCGGGCTCGACCGGGCCGCCGTCGCCAATCATCTTTTGTTGATCGCCGTTTCCATGGTCGCCGGTTTCTTAGGGATGGGAACCATCGCCGAGCGACTGGGGCGGATCGGCGTCAAGACCGCGAACGTGGCGTTTTGCGGCATGACCCTTTTTGTCGTCGTGCAGGTGGCGCTGGTGATGGAGTGGACCGGGGCCGTGCTGCCGGTGTGGATGGCGTTCGGGTTCCTCGGCACCTGCGGGATTTTGTCTTACGCGGCGCTGCCCAGGGGGTTCCCGCCGGAACTGACCGGCCGGGTCATCACCGGGCTCAACGTCTTCACCTTCGCCGGCGCCTTCGCCGCTCAGTGGGGCATCGGCGCCGTCATCAACCTGTTCCCGGCGGCGGCCGGCGGCGGCTACGCGCCCGAAGGCTACCAGGCCGCCTTTGCCGTGATGATCGCGCTGCAGGCCTTAGGGCTCGCGTGGTACCTGGTTTTCAGGAAGCCGGAGGTTTAGGTGGTTTAGGCGTTCGGGACGGGGCTAGCCCTTCCTTCGCCACCCCAGGAACGCCGCCTTGAAGGTCTCGATGAACAGGCGGGTGATGCGGAAGATGTCTTCCTGGGCCTTAAACAGCTTGGCGAGGAAATTCTTGTCTACCGGGGCGGCCCGGATTTCCTCGGCGAGCTCCTGGCCGCGCGCCAGGTTGACGATCTTTTGGCCGCCCTCGGAAAGGATCACCGTGTCGCGAAAGGTGCGCTCGCCACGCGCCGGTTCGCCGGCGCCGATGCCTGTGCCTTTGGCCTTACTGGTGAATGGCGCGGACGCCGTGCCGCCGCCGGCGGCCTGGCGGGAGATGAACAGATTGACGAAGTAATTGCGGATTTCAAAGCGGTCAAAGCCGGAACACCGCCGTCGCCGGGCCGGCTTTGCCGCCGGGGGCCTCGAACCCCTGCACCGAAAGCGTGCCCCGGGCGGCGTTGGCGACCACGGCGAGGCGCGTCGTCGGGTTCAGGATCGGCGGCCGCACCCAGGAAAAATCGCCGGGGGCTAAGTCCCTCACCTCCTCCATCATCCGCCAGCGGCCTTCGCTGTCCCTGCCCCGGGGGTGGCCCGGCCCGCCGCCGGCGATCCAGTGATTGGCGATGGAGGCCGGGGCGTCGCGTTGATAGACCGACCCTTGCCCCCGTTCGATGACGCAGCCCTCGCCGTCTTCGGTCCCGGCCAGGGTGAAGAACGCCGGGATCGCCAGCGGCGTTTCGCATAGCATGGCCTTGGCGTCAGTGTAGGTTTTGGCCTCGTCGAACACCCGGCGCAACAGATGCACCGGCGGCAGCGCCCGGCTGCGCCATAAGGGGATGCGGGCGAGCCCCCAATCGAGCCGGCACGACGGCGTCAGGCGGCGCATGGGCGGTTGGTTTATGGCGGCGGCGAAGCGCCCGGGGGCCATGGCGGTGGCGACGCCGACGAAGCCGGGCCAGGTGACGTTCCACCACCGGCCCGCCGGGCCTTCATGGCCGGCCACCACCACGTCCCGGCCGAGCCCCGGCAGCGGCCAGTCCAGCGTCCTCAGCAACCGGGCGCCGGCGCCCTCGGGGTCGGGGCCGACACCGGCGGTGCACGTCCATTCGTAGGACAGGTTGAGCAGATACGCCCCCGGCCGGCCGAGGCGTTCAGCGACTTCCGTGATCTCGGCCCGATAGGGATTATCCGATTTTTCCAGCCACCGCCGTGACAGGCGGTCGCCGATCCGGAACGCCGTCCACCCGTAATAATCCTCGGCCGAGGCGGCGATGTCCTGGAACCGGGCTAAATCGGCGCCGATCAGCGCCACCGGCCCGGCCCGGCCGGTGTCCAGGCGGGGGATGGCGCGGGTTGCCGGATCGGGTTTGGGCAGATGGTTGTCCACGGCGAACGAACCCTCGAAAAATAGCTGAAAACCATAGCAGCCAGAACCTCTGACTCTATCACGTTTTCCAAACCGGATTGAGTGCTGTAAGATGGCGGGTGCCGGGAAATCCCGGCCTTTGTTTTTTAAGCTCTTGAGGGCCCATGATCCCGCGTTATTCCCGCCCCGAGATGGCCGCCATCTGGGAGCCCGCCAACAGGTTTCGCATCTGGTTCGAGATCGAGGCCCACGCCTGCGACGCCCTCGCCGACCTGGGTGTGATCCCGAAAAAGGCGGCCAAGGCGATCCGCAAGGCCGGCAACAAGCCCTACACCAAGGCCCGGATCGCCCGTATCGAAAGGATCGAGGCGCGGGTCAAGCACGACGTCATCGCTTTCCTGACCGAGCTGTCGGAACAGATCGGCGACGACGGCCGCTACGTACACCTGGGGCTGACCTCTTCGGACGTGCTCGACACCTGTTTGGCCAAGCAATTGACCGGGGCCGCCGACCTGTTGGGGGCCGACATCGACAAGCTTCTCAAGGTCCTCGAGCGCCGGGCCCGGCAGCACAAGCTGGACATCTGCATCGGCCGCAGCCACGGCATCCACGCCGAACTCACTACCTTCGGCCTCAAGCTGGCGGGCTTCTACGCCGAATTCGAACGCAACCGGACGCGCCTGAAAGCGGCCCGGGCCGAGGTCGCCACCTGCGCCATTTCGGGCGCCGTCGGCACCTTCGCCACCGTCGATCCCCGCGTCGAGGCGCACGTGGCCCGGAAACTGGGCCTCACGCCTGAGACGA
>JADFNT010000165.1:0-1469 GCA_022563215.1 Pseudomonadota bacterium | reverse complement strand
GTGGAGCGCCTGGCGACGGAGATCCGCCACCTGCAACGGACCGAGGTGCGCGAGGTGCAGGAAAGCTTCGGCCGCGAGCAGAAAGGATCGAGCGCCATGCCGCACAAGCGCAACCCGATCATTTCCGAAAACCTGACCGGGCTGGCGCGCATCGTGCGAGCGGCCGTGGTGCCGGCGCTTGAGAACGTGGCGTTGTGGCACGAAAGGGACATCTCGCATTCTTCCGTTGAACGCATGATCGCGCCGGACGCCACCATCACCCTTGATTTCGCCTTGGCGCGGTTGTGCGGGATGATGGACAAACTGGAAGTTTTTCCGAACACCATGCGGAAAAACCTCGAACAGTTCCACGGCCTGTACGATTCCCAGCGCGTGCTGCTGACCCTGATCAACAACGGCGTCAGGCGCGAGAAAGCCTACAGGATCGTGCAGCGCAACGCCCAGAAGGCGTGGCGCGAATACAGCACCGAGCCCCGCGGGGACGTGCCCGCGCCTTACAAAAACTGGTTTCACTATTACCTGATCGAGGACAACGACGTCAGGACCGGACGGGACGCCAAGGCGCTTTCGGAAATATTCAATCAGGACCCGAAGAAATTTCTTAAACGCAACGTCGGCCGTATCTTCAAGCGGGTTTTCGGGAAAGCCTGAAAACGCTTCATGCTTCGAGACGGCGCTTTGCGCCTCCCCGGCATGAGGGTTGCGTTTGTGATGATATAAAAAATCCTCATCCTGAGGAGCCGCCCGAAGGGGGGCGTCTCGAAGGATAGACCCCGCCCTCAAACCGTGTCGGACTTGAAGCTCTCTTTCACCTGTTCGAGGGCGACGGGAAAAAGGCGCTCCATCTCGGCCCGGACCTCGTCTTCGGAGATATCGGCGCCGCGGTCCTCGATGTCCTTCATCACCTTGCGTATCAGGTCGTCGACCCCCGGTTCTTCCAGATCAGAGGCCAACACCTCCTTGACGTAGGCCCCGGTCTCGTCGGACGTCATGCCGAACTTGCGCGCCAGCCATTCGCCCAGCAGCCTGTTGCGGCGCGATTCGGCCTTGAACTGGATCTCCTGCTCAATCTCGTAGCGAAGCTCCTCGCCCTTCTCGCGATCCCTGAATCTGTCGGCCATGCCCTCATCCTCCTTGTTCAAAACTATTGCAGGATATGTATAGTCGTAGGCCGCCCAGGGCAACACCAAGGCAACGCCAAGGACGAAAATAAAGGCTAATCCATGTGCACCGTCGTCATCCTGCGCCGCCCCGGCCACGATTGGCCGCTGATCCTGGCCGCCAACCGCGACGAAATGACCGACCGGCCGTGGCGTCCGCCGGGCCGCCATTGGCCTGAGCGGGCCGAGGTCACCGCCGGACGGGACGAACTCGCCGGCGGCACGTGGCTGGGGCTCAACGACTGGGGCATCATCGCCGGCGTGCTCAACCGGCCGGGGTCGCTGGGCCCGGACCCGGGGCTGCGGAGC
>JADFNT010000164.1 GCA_022563215.1 Pseudomonadota bacterium | reverse complement strand
GCGCCATCGAGATCACCCTGCTGTTGACCCTGCCCGCGGCGGCGGCGCTGATCGTCATCGCCGACCCGATCATCGCCGTGCTGTTCGAGCGCGGCGCCTTCGGCGCGGACGCGGTGGCCGCCACTGGCGCCGCCCTCGCCGCCTTCGCCCTCGGCCTGCCGGCCTATGTGCTGGTCAAGGTGCTGGCCCCCGGCTTCTTCGCGCGCGAGGATATGGTCACCCCGCTTAAGGTCTCGATCGCCGCCGTGGCCGCCAACATCGCCCTCATCGCCGCGCTGTTTCCGGCGCTCGGCTTTGTCGGCATCGCCCTGGCGACGGCGGGATCATCGGGCTTGCACGCCGGCCTGCTGTGGTGGTGGTTGGCGCGGCGCGGCATGCTCGTCACCGACGCCCGGCTGCGCCGCCGGCTGCCGCGCATGATTCTCGCCAGCGCCGTGATGGCTGTGGGCTTGTGGTTCGCGGTGGGAGCGCTTGAAGCCCCCCTCGCCGGAGCCTTGCCGTCGCGCATCGCAGCCCTCGCCGCGCTGGTCGTCGGCGGCATGATGATTTACGGTTTCTGCGCCCAGGCATTCGGCGCGGCGCGCCTGGGCGAGCTTCGTCAAATGCTGGGGCGATCGGAGTGAACGGCCGCCACATCAGTCCGCTTGACCCCGCCGGGCGGGCGGGCGATAACGGCGCCGCGCCGAGTCCGGCCCATCGATCACCCAAACCGCGAGCGCTGAATACCATGAACCGGATATTCTCGGGCATCCAGCCCACCGGCAATCTTCATCTCGGGAATTACCTCGGCGCGATCCGCAACTGGGTTGGCTTGCAGGACGATTTCGAGTCGATCTATTGCATCGTCGATCTGCATGCGGTGACCCTGCCCCAGGAGCCCGACGAGCTGCGCCGCAACCTGCGCGAGGTGACCGCCGGTGTCGTCGCCGCCGGCGTCGATCCGCAGCGCTGCATCCTGTTCGCGCAGAGCGCGGTTCCGGCCCATAGCGAACTCGCCTGGTTGCTCGCCTGCCAGACGCCGCTCGGGTGGCTCAACCGCATGACCCAGTTCAAGGAAAAGGCCGGTAAGCATCGCGAAAACGCCGGGCTGGGGCTCTATGCCTATCCCGTGCTGATGGCCGCCGACATCCTGATCTACCGCGCCACCCATGTCCCCGTGGGCGACGATCAGAAACAGCATCTCGAGCTTTCGCGCGACATCGCCGGGGCCTTCAACCGGCAGTTCGGGGTGGATTTCTTTCCCCTGCCCGAGCCGCAAATATTCGGCGCGGCGACACGGGTGATGTCGTTGCGCGACGGATCAAGCAAGATGTCGAAATCCGACGTTTCCGATTATTCGCGCATCAACATGACCGACGACGCCGACACCATCGCCCTCAAGCTGCGCAAGGCGCGTACCGATGCGGACCCCCTGCCCGGCGTTCCGGCGGGCCTCGCCGAGCGCCCCGAGGCGGCCAATCTGGTGGGCATCTACGCGGCCCTCGAGGGCAGCACCGTGGCGGCGGTCTGCGCCGAATACGAGGGGCGCATGTTTTCGGAATTCAAGCCCGCGCTCACCGAGCTTGCGATCTCGACCCTGGCTCCGATCGCCGATGAAATGCGCCGCCTGATGGACGATCCCGGCCATGTGGATGGGGTCATCGCCGATGGCGCCAAACGCGCCCGGGCCATCGCCGAGCCGATCCTGGCCGAGGTCCATGACATCTTAGGTTTCCTGCGTCCCGGCCGGGGCTGAACCCGCAAATCAACGGAATATGATGGAACGGGGAAAAAAGAAGCTGCCCGGCAAGCGCCGTCTTTCCCTATAATGGGCATGACTATCACCGCCGGGCCCAGCCAGGCCCCCTTCCCCTCCCCGGGGGCCTTGATAACGGGGGCCGTTCGGCCCATGTTAAGGAACGGTGTTTTAGATAAGGAAATTTTGAGCCATGTTCATCCAGACCGAACACACGCCCAATCCGGCGACATTGAAGTTTTTGCCTGGCTGTCTGGTCATGGAATCGGGCACCGCCAATTTCCCTTCCTCCGGCGAAGCCCAGGATTCACCGTTGGCGATGGGGCTTTTCGGCGTTGACGGGGTGAGCGGCATTTTCCTGGGCTCCGACTTCATCACCGTCACCAAAACGGACGACAAGGATTGGGAAATCCTCAAGCCCCAGATTCTCGGCTCCATCATGGAACACTTTCAATCCGGCAAGCCGGTGATGACCGAATCGGCCGAACAAGGGGAGGCGGTAGAATCGAAAGCCGAAAACGACCTCGACAAGAAGATCAAGGAACTGATCGACACCCGGGTGCGCCCGGCGGTGGCTCAGGACGGCGGCGACATCATCTACAAGGGGTTCGAGGACGGGATCGTTTATCTTCATATGCAAGGTGCCTGCGCCGGCTGTCCGAGCTCGACCGCGACCCTGAAACACGGCATCGAGAACATGCTCAAGCACTACATCCCGGAAGTGACCGAGGTCAGGGCCATCGACTAAGTACGAGGGCATTGAAAAAAGACTGTCTTTTTCGGCCCTTATCAGGAAAACTCCAAAAAATGGTAATGTTGCGTTGCAATATTTTTTATTGCAACGCACAAAAGCTGGCATTGGAATCCGGGATGTGTTAGACAGCGTCCCAAATCTGCTGGCCAGTGGCTCCGTTTAAGACTCGTGTGGGGGCAAAACGGAAGGCCTAGATAGCTAAGGTGGTTTGTGCAATTGAGGGGTTGAAGCGGCGGGCGACTGCCGCTCCATTTTCATTCACCGATGACGATACGTTTTGAACGTGGCGCGTTGATTGCCATCGCCGGTCTTGTCGCCGGCCTCATCTCTGCGGTCATCCTCAGCCCGCTTGAAAAAGCGACGGTGGCGCCCAAGGCGTCGCTCAGGCTGGCGGTATCCCAACCCGTTCCGGCGTCTGTTTCACCCCCGGTTTTCACCCAACCCGCCGAGGACGTGATGTTAGTCCTCGCCCCGCCCGCAAGGGAGCGGAAAGAACCGGCGATGATTCCCAGGATGGCCGGAATCGACACCCTGACCGGCTTTATGTCGGTCGACGATGTCGACCGCACCAGCACCGAAAAGTTTTTGAAAACCACGCAAGCGTTGTTGGAAACGTTCAACCAATTGGGCTACGACCTCGATCTTGTCCGTTCCGGCAAGGCCCTGGTGCCGCGCCTGTTTCTGGCCAGTCTGCCGGGCGACCTCAAGGACATCCGTGAAGCCAGGGTCCGCAAGACGCTTTTCTTCAAGACCGTTTTGCCCCTTATCCTGCAGGTCAACGAGGAAATCCTGCGTGACCGCCGGCGGCTGTGGAGGCTTCATTTTCAACGCGGCCTCGGTCTAAAATTCGGTCCCGCTGACCGCCTGTGGCTGATGGTCATGGCCGAGCGCTACAAACTGAATAACGCCACCATCGACAATCTTCTGCAGCGGGTCGATATCGTCCCGCCGTCCCTGGCCCTTGCCCAGGCGGCGGAGGAAAGCGGCTGGGGAACGTCGCGTTTCGTGCGCGAGGGTAACGCCGTTTTCGGGCAGTGGACGTTCTCCGAGACCGGAAATCTGGAGCCGGCCCGGCGCGACGAAGACAAGACCCATAAAATCAGGGCCTTTCCGAGCCTGCTGGAATCCGTCCGCGCTTATGCCCACAACCTCAACACCCATCCCGCCTACCGGCAAATGAGGAAGATCCGCCGCGGGTTCCGGCTCAAGGGGGCGCCGTTGGAGGGCCTGTTGATGATCGGCGACCTGAAAAGCTATTCCGAGCGGGGCGAGAAATACGTCGAAACCATCAAGGTCCTCATCGAGGCCAATAACCTGCAACGCTTCGACGACGCACGGTTAGGCGACGAAGGCCCGCTCATCTGACGGGTCCGGCTGACGGGCTCTGCTGACGGATTTGGCGTTTTTATCCTTTCGGACTTCTATAGAACTGGCGGCCGAACCAGTACCACCGGCCGTCGCCGGCGGGCAGCGTGCAGTTGACCCGGGTGCGGCCCTTGGGGAACGCCTTTTTGACCCTGATCTCGATCCGCCGTTGGCCCAGGCGTTCCAGCCTTGCCCGGCCGTCGTGGGATGAAAAACACGAAAGCCGGTTCAGCCCCTTGACCGGGCCGGTGATGGTGAATCCCATGGCCGGGGGATTGTTGGCGCCGATCATCGGGTCGGCGGGGGTAATGTCGGCAATGGGCAGCGGCAGGGCGTTGGCCGTGAGCTTGAACCGCGGCAGGCCGCCGTAACTTTCGTTCATGGCGAAACGGGGCAGATCGAAAATGTTGCCGCCGCTGCCGATGGCGCCCGAATGCTGGCCGAAGGCGGCGATAAATCCAGCCTCCTTGACCACCGAGTGAACGGCCAAGGAGGATTCGCCGTAAGGATAGGCGATCAGCGACGGCCGCTGGCCGAGCTCTTCCTCGAAGCGTTTGTTCGAACGTTCCAACTCACTCCGATTCCGGGCGCCGTCGGCGTCGGGCATATGCAGGTGCGTCTCCGTCTGGCTGCCGATGGCGACCCCGGCCCGCGCCATCTCCCTGATCTGGTCCCAGCTCATGTAGCCGGACAGTTTGCGGTCGACGGGGCCGGTGGCGACGAAAAGGGTAAAAGGAAAACCGGCTTTCTTTAGCCGCGGCCAGGCTTCCGTGTAGACGGAAAGAAAGGCGTCGTCGATGCTCAGGCCGACGGCGCGGTCGGGAAGCGTCCGGCCGCCGAGAAGGGCGTCGACGATGTCCGCCAACGCCAAGACCCGATAGCCCCCTGAGCGCAATTCCCCGAGATGGGCCTCGAATTGTTCAAGGGTAACGTTGGTGGATGGGTATCGGGATTCCCCGAACCGGTGATACATGATGACCACGGCCCTGGTTTCGGCCTGGGCCGGGGCGGCCCCGCCGATAAGGACGCCGCCGGACGCCGCCAGGACCGCCAGGACCGCCAGGACCGCCAGACGGGTCCCGGCCAGG
>JADFNT010000163.1 GCA_022563215.1 Pseudomonadota bacterium | reverse complement strand
CGTTGGGCCATTTCGGCCGGTTCAGCGTTATGCGGCAGATGGCGTCGGCGGTTTCGACGACAAGGGTGTCGTTGGGCGAGTTGGCCATCGGTGAGTTCTTCCCCCTGGGTAACGGGTCGTTTAATCTTCGGTTGGCTCTAGGTTACCTCAAGGGCGGCTTTTGACCAATGCCCGCCGTCAACGAGAAGGGACAAAATTGGCGCACCCCCGAATCCAGCTTATTCACGCGGTGAGCGTGGCCCAGGGGCCGGTCCACGCCGCCTTCGCACGCCTGTGGCCGGAGGCCCGGATCGTTGACCTGACGGAGGCCTCGCTGGCGGTCGATCTATCAGAGGCGGGGGAATTGACCGATGCGTTCACCGGCCGCATGGCGGCGCTGATCGGCTATGGGGTGGAGGCCGGGGCCGACGCGGTGCTGTTCACCTGTTCGGCCTTCGGCGCCGCTATAGAGGTGGCCCGCGATGGCGTCGAAATTCCGGTGCTGAAGCCCGACGAGGCGATGATCGATGAAGCCCTTTCCCGGGGGCCACGCATCGGCGGGCTGGCCACCTTCGAGCCCACCATCGAGTCCCTGGCCGGCGGGCTCGCCGCCGCCGCTAAAGCCCGGGAGCTTAAACCCGGCATCGACCTGCGCCATGTGCCCGGCGCCCTGGAGGCGTTGCGGGACGGCCGCGAAGACGAACACCACCGGCTGATCGCCGAAGCGGCGGCGGAAATGACCGACGTCGATGTCCTGATCCTGGCCCAGTTCTCGATGTCCGGCGCCCGGGACGCCATCGCCGAGGTTGCCGGACGGCCGGTGCTGACCGCGCCCGACGAGGCGGTCAGGAAACTGCGTGGAGTGCTGGGCGGTTGATTTCCGGCCACGAACTGCCGCTTGTGATCCGAAGCGGACATTCTGGATGTCCATAACAGGGTTTCGACTTCTTAATTCCCCTAATTGTTGTAGATTAATCACAAAGTTTGTTCTAGGGGGAATGATCGATGTCTGACCAAGTCTACGACCTTTCGCAGTATGTTGAGGACCTGCGCAGTATTACCCGCGAAGAAACCGACGATAAGAAAATCTTGGAGCGTGTCGCGCCGCTGGCCCAGAAGTTCGCCATGACACCCGGCCTAATTAAGGACGAATACTACCATTGCAATGAGGAGCAGGGGATGTCCTTCCATTTGCTGCACGAAGACGAGGACCACAGCAACGCCGTGTTCGTGCTCGCTTGGCTTCCGGATCGCGGCACGCTGGCACACAATCATAAGACCTGGGGCGTCGTTGTCGGGATCGAAGGCGAGGAGCGGGAAACTTGGTGGCTGCGCAAAGATAACGGCTCCAAGCCCGGTTACGCAGAACTCGAACGCCAAACGGAGAACACGGTGGGGCTAGGTCAGGCCTCCTGTGTCCTGCCGGAGGACATCCATACCGTTTGGAACCATACCGACAAAGTGACCCTGTCACTCCACACTTACGGCAAACACATAAATTTCACCGGTCGTTCGGAGTTCGACCCAGAGGCAAGGACGGAAAAGGCATATGTCGTGACTGTCGAATGACGGACGGGCCTAACCGGCAGCTTCGACTAACGTCAGCTCATAACCCAAAGCGGGCGTTGCGCGTTATGAGACCATGCCCTATTCCCCGGGTGCCTGCGGCGATTTATTCCCCGGGTGCCTCCGGCACCACCGATTTGGCGATGCTTTCGTCCAAGGCTTCGTAATCGTAATAGCCGATGGTCTGGTAAAGCTCATCCCGGGTCGGCATCTTGCCGATCAGCGCCTCGGCGCCGCCGTGCTCGCGGATATGGGCGTAAAGTTCGGCCATCGCGCCGGCCGCCACCCGCATCGACGTCGCCGGCCAGATGACGATGGCGTAGCCCATGTCCTGGAACTGCTCGGCGGTGAAATAGGGGGTGCGGCCGAATTCGGTCATGTTGGCCATCTTCGGCCCCGGCACGGCCTCGGCGAAGGCGCGGAAATCTTCCTCCGACGGCAGGGCGTCGGGGAATACCACGTCGGCGCCGGCCTCTTTATACAGGTTCGCCCGCGCAATCGCGCCGTCCAGGCCCTCGACGGCGGCGGCGTCGGTGCGGGCGATGATCCGCAGGTGCGAGCGCCCCTTGACGGCGGCGGCGATCTTGGCCGCCGCGTCGGCGGGCGGGATCAGGCGCTTGTCGTTCAAATGGCCGCATTTTTTCGCCAGCACCTGGTCCTCGATATGGACGGCCCCGGCCCCGGCGTGCTCCAACTCCTTCACCGTGCGCATGACGTTCAATATCTCGCCGTAGCCGGTGTCGCCGTCGACGATCAGCGGCAGGTCCGTGGACCGCGACACCTGGCGGGTGATGAAGCAAAGTTCCTCGAGGGTCATCACCCCCAGGTCGGGAAGGCCCAGAGTCGCCGTCACCGCGCCGCCGGAAATATAGAGCGCCTCGAACCCGGCCTCCTTGGCCAGCAGGCCGGCCAGTCCGTTGTGGGCCCCCGGCACGCCGAGGATTTCGGACCGGTCGATCAACTCCCGCAGCCTTTCGCCGGCCGGGGTCGTGTCGCCGCCGTTTCCTTCCAACCAAGTCATCGTCCTACTCCTTAGTCCTGAATGCCGCGCAATTGTATACAATGTGCCGGCGAATTGCCCTACAATTGAGCCACAAAACGAAAATAAAGGACATCCGGATGGACGAAATCCTGACCGAGCCGGTTACCGGACCGTCGGCATGGACCAGCGCCGAACTGGCCGCCGACGACGGCTGGATTTATCCCCTGGGCGCGGGGGAAATCGCCGAGCTGGAGGCCGCCGCCGGGGCGGTGCGCGAAAAGGGGTTGAAGCTCTATGAGTTCGGGGCCGATGATTTTCCGCTGCCGACGCTCTCGGCGATGATCGCCGACATCGCCGAACAGCTCGAATTCGGCAGGGGCTGCGCCCTGATCCGGGGGCTCGACGCCGGGAGATATGACGAACAGACTCTGAAGACCCTCTATTGGGGCATCGGCGTCCATCTGGGCACGCCGATCTCGCAGAACGCCCGCGGCCAGTTGATCGCCCATGTGCGCGACACCGGCAGCGATTACCAATCCAGCAACGTCCGCGGCTACACCACCAATGCCCGCATCGCGCCCCATTGCGACCCCGCCGACACCGTCGGGCTGCTGTGCGCCCGGCCGGCGAAAAAGGGCGGCGAGAGCCGGATCGCCAGCGCCATGACCATCCATAACGAGATTTTGGCCAGCCACCCGGAATACCTGGAGCCGCTGGCGGCGGGCTTTCATTTCGACCTGCGCGGCGAAGGCTCGACCGGCGACCCGGACGAGGTGACCTTCAACCGGGTGCCGGTGTTCAGCTACTTCGACGGCCGGCTGAGCTGCCGCTTCAACGTCAAGACCATCAAGGACGGCATGGTCAAGGCGGGCCAGCCGTTGCGGGGGCTGGCCCTGGAAGCCGTCGAGGCGGTGGCCGAACTGGCCCAGCGCCCCGCCATCCGCTATGACATGGAATTCCGGCAGGGCGACATCCAGATCCTCAATAACTACACGATCCTGCACGCCCGCGGCGGCTTCGAGGACCACCGGTCGCCCGAACGCCGGCGCGACCTGCTTCGGCTGTGGGTCAACCTCCACCAGGGGCGCAAGCTGGCGCCCCGGTTCGCCGACCGCCTCAATACCGGCCCCCGGGGCGGCGTCTTCGTCACCGACGCGGCCTGACAACCGATTGAACCGAACCCCCGAGAAACGCCATGACCACCCGCATCGCCATCCTCGACGATTACCAGAACGCCGCCCTCGGCGCCGCCGATTGGGACAGCCTGGGCCCGGACGTCGAGATCGAGGTGTTCAACGAATACATCGAGGGCGAAGACGCCGTCGCCGAGGCCCTCAAGGGCTTCGACGTCGTCGTCGGCATGCGCGAGAGGACCCCGTTCCCGAAGTCCCTGATCGACAGGCTGCCGGACCTGAAGCTTCTTGTTACCACCGGCATGCGGAATTTGTCGTTCGATATGGATGCCGCCCGCGAGCGCGGCGTCGTCGTCTCGGGAACGTCCATGCTCGGCTATCCGGCGTCCGAGCACGCCCTGGCGCTGATCTTCGCCCTGTTCAAGAAAATCCCCCAGGAACACATCACCATGCGCGAAGGCGGCTGGCAGGGCGCCGTTTCCGAGGGCATGAACGGCAAGACACTGGGCATCCTCGGCCTCGGCAGGCTCGGCGCCCAGGTGGCCAAGGTCGCACTCGCGCTCGGCATGGAGGTCATCGCCTGGAGCCAGAACCTGACCGAAGAACGCTGCGCCGAGGTCGGCGTCACCCACGTCGGCAAGGACGCCCTGTTCGCCGAGTCCGACGTGATCTCCGTCCACCTGGTGCTCAGCGACCGGACCCGGGGGCTGATCGGCAAGCCGGAGCTGGCGTCGATGAAACCGAGCGCCTATCTGGTCAACACCTCGCGCGGCCCGATCGTCGACGAGGCGGCGCTCATCGAGGCGTTGGCCAACAACACCATCGCCGGCGCCGGGATCGACGTCTACGACACCGAACCCCTGCCCAAGGACCATCCCCTGCGCGGCCTGGACAACGCGGTGCTGACCGGCCACACCGGCTACGTGGTCAAGGAGCTTTACGCCCTGGCCTATGGCGAGGCGGTGGAGGACATCGAGGCATGGATGAACGGCGACCCGGTGCGGGTGCTGAACGATGGATAACCCCGCCGCGCAATTGGTTGCGTCGAGCACAAAAGGCACCGTCGCCACCGTGGTCCTCGACAATCCCGGCAAGCTCAATGCCATGCCCCTTGCCGGTTGGGCCGAGTTGGCGCGGGTGGTGCGCATGCATTCCGAAGACGACGCGGTTCGCTGTGTTGTCATTCGGGGCGCCGGGGACAAAGCGTTCTGCGCCGGGGCCGATATTTCCGAACTTCCCGATACTCGTGGCGACATGGCCGCCGCGCGCGACTACGGCAATGTTTTCGCCGAGGCGTTCAATG
>JADFNT010000162.1 GCA_022563215.1 Pseudomonadota bacterium | reverse complement strand
CAATAGGGTTGCACCTGGGCAGACACGACATCTTGGTGACGTGCAGGGGCGGAAAAATACCGCCCCAGGGTCGCAACGGGGGGGCCGCAAGGTCCAAATACAAGGAAACAACCCGAGACCTTTTTGTTGGGGGAACAATGCGAATCAATCGGCTATTCACAAAAGAAAACGACTCTCCGTATTCAAACATCGAATTCCGCAAAGCCTCGAGCGAAATCAAAAACCCGGACGGTTCAGTAGTTTTTCGCCTCGACGACATAGATGTCCCGACGGGCTGGTCGCAGGTCGCCTGCGACGTCCTGGCGCAGAAGTATTTTCGCAAGGCCGGCGTTCCCAAGTTATTGAAAAAATTCGAGGAAAACGAAGTTCCCAGTTGGCTGTGGCGGCACGTCCCCGACATCGCCGGCCTGGCCGAGTTGCCCGAGGGCGAGCGCATGGGCAGCGAAACCGGCGCGCGGCAGGTATTCGACCGCATGGCCGGCACCTGGACCTATTGGGGCTGGAAAGGCGGCTATTTCGATGCCGAGCAGGACGCCCGCGCCTATTACGACGAAATGCGCTACATGCTGGCCTCCCAGGTCGGCGCTCCCAACTCGCCGCAGTGGTTCAACACCGGTCTTTACTGGGCCTACGGCATCGATGGCCCGGCCCAGGGCCATTCCTACGTCGATTACAAGACCGGCCACCTGGTCAAGTCGCGCTCGGCCTACGAGCGCCCGCAGCCGCATGCGTGCTTCATCCAAGGCATCGCCGACGACCTGGTCAACGAGGGCGGCATCATGGACCTGTGGGTCCGCGAGGCGAGGCTGTTCAAGTACGGGTCCGGCACCGGCACCAATTTCTCGGCGCTCCGGTCCGAAAACGAAAGCCTTTCGGGCGGCGGCAAGTCGTCGGGGCTGATGAGCTTCCTGAAGATCGGCGACCGCGCCGCCGGCGCCATCAAGTCCGGCGGCACCACGCGGCGCGCCGCCAAGATGGTCGTCGTCGACATCGACCATCCCGACATCGAGAAGTTCATCAACTGGAAGGTCCAGGAAGAACAGAAAGTCGCCGCACTGGTCGCCGGCTCGAAGCTGGCCGGCAAGCATCTGGGCGAAGTCATGGCAGCCTGCCAGGAAGCTGAAGGCGAGGACCGCTTCGATCCGAAGAAGAACCCGGCCCTGAAAAAGGCGGTCCTCGGCAGCCGTCGGGCGATGATCCCGGAAAACTACGTGCAGCGGGTAATCCAGTTCGCCCGCCAGGGATACACCGAAATCGAGTTTCCCGAGTACGACACCGATTGGGATTCCGAGGCCTATTTGACCGTGTCGGGACAGAATTCCAACAACACGGTCCGGGTCGACAACGCCTTCCTCGAAAAAGTGATCGAGGACGGCGAATGGGACCTGATCCGGCGCACCGATGGAAAGGTGGAGAAACGGATGCGGGCCCGGGACCTTTGGGAACAGATCGGTTATTCCGCCTGGGCTTCGGCCGATCCGGGCCTGCAGTTCGACACTACCATCAACGATTGGCACACGTGCCCCGAAAGCGGCCGCATCAACGCCTCGAACCCGTGTTCGGAATACATGTTCCTGGACGACACGGCATGCAATTTGGCGTCCCTGAACCTGATGGCGTTCGCCAACGAAAACAAGAGCTTCGACGTAGACGCTTTCGAATACGCCGTCAGACTGTGGACCGTGACCCTTGAGATTTCGGTGATGATGGCCCAGTTCCCGTCCGACCGGATCGCCGAACTGAGCTACGAATACCGCACCTTGGGCTTGGGCTTCGCCAACCTCGGCGGCTATCTGATGGCGGCCGGCATTCCCTATGATTCGAAAGCCGGGCGGGCCCTTTGCGGCGCCATTTCGGCGCTGATGAGCGGCCAATCCTATGCCACGTCGGCGGAAATGGCCGCCGAAATGGGCGCCTTTCCCCATTACCAGGACAACCGCGAGGCCATGCTCAAGGTCATTCGCAACCACCGCCGCGCCGCCATGGGCGCCGAGACCGGTTACGAAGACCTGTCGGTCAACCCAGTGGCGCTGAAAGCGACCGAATGCCCGGACGGCGAACTGGCCCGGGCCGCCCGCGACATATGGGACCGGGCGCTGGAACTGGGCCAGGAGCACGGCTACCGCAACGCCCAGGTTTCGGTGATCGCGCCGACCGGCACCATCGGGCTGGTCATGGACTGCGACACCACCGGCATCGAGCCCGATTTCGCCCTCGTCAAGTTCAAGAAACTGGCCGGCGGCGGCTATTTCAAGATCATCAACCACATGGTGCCGAAGGCGCTGTCCAGGCTCGGCTATTCGCAAGCCCAGATCGAGGACATCGCGCTATACGCCGTCGGCCATGGGACATTGAAGGAATCCCCCGCCCTCGGCCACGAGGCGCTGAAAGCGAAGAAGTTCACCGAAGAGGCCATTGCCAAGATCGAGAAGTCGCTATCGGAAGCCTTCGACATCCGCTTCGTCTTTAACAAATGGACGCTGGGCGAGGCGTTTTGCGTCGAAACCCTGGGCCTCGAAGCCGACGAGTTGAACGATGCCTCGTTCGACATGCTGGACACCCTCGGTTTCGAAAGGCAAGAAATCGATGCCGCCAACATCCACGTCTGCGGCGCCATGACGCTCGAAGACGCGCCCCACGTCAAGGACGAGCATTTGAGCGTCTTCGACTGCGCCAGCGCCTGTGGGCGCATCGGCAAGCGGTTCCTTTCCGTGGAAAGCCATATCCGGATGATGGCCTCGAGCCAGCCCTTTATCTCCGGCGCCATCTCAAAGACCATCAACATGCCCAACAAGGCGACCATCGAGGACTGCAAGGAAGCCTACATGCTGTCCTGGCGGCTGGGGCTGAAGGCGAACGCCCTTTACCGGGACGGGTCGAAGCTGTCGCAACCGTTGTCGGCGGTGCTTTTCGATGATGCCTACTTGGAAGACGAGGCAGAGGACGCCCCCGAAGCCGTTGCCGAGGCGACCCCCGTCGAAAAGACCCAGATCGTCGCCGAACGGGTGATCGAGCGGATCATCAAGGAAGCCGAACGCGAAAGGCCGCCCCATCGCCGCAAGGGATACACCCAAAAGGCGGTCGTCGGCGGCCACAAAGTCTATCTCAGAACCGGCGAATACGAGGACGGCCGGCTTGCCGAAATCTTCATCGACATGCACAAGGAAGGCGCCGCCTTCCGCTCGTTGATGAACAACTTCGCCATCGCCATCTCGATCGCGCTGCAATACGGCGTGCCGCTGGAGGAATACGTCGACTCCTTTACCTTCACCCGTTTCGAGCCGTCGGGCAT
The DNA here is from genome assembly GCA_022563215.1 of Pseudomonadota bacterium. Taxonomy (GTDB): domain Bacteria; phylum Pseudomonadota; class Alphaproteobacteria; order Rhodospirillales; family Casp-alpha2; genus Casp-alpha2. The sequence continues at coordinate 1,676 of JADFNT010000162.1, read as the reverse complement.
CGTCGAGGGCAACGACACCATCAAGATGGCGACCTCGATCCTGGATTACCTGTTCCGCGAGCTCGCCGTCAGTTATCTCGGCCGCAACGACCTCGCCCATGTTGAACCCGACGACCTGTTGCCCGACAGCATCGGCGCCGGCGTCGGCGAAGGCCTCTTGCCGGTCGCCGCCGAGGACATGGAAGTGTTCAAGAGCATCGCCAGCCAGGGTTACGTGCGCGGCAATTTCCTGGTCATCAGAGGGGCCAAGGACCAGGGGAACGCCGCCGTTGCGGTGGCCGCGGAAGGCGGCGGCGGGGGATCGACCGTGGGCGCTCAGCAGGTCTCGGTGCCCGAGCAAGCCGGAACGCTCAGTGTCGCCAACAGTGTCATCGAAACAACCAACGGCCGTTTGAACATGGTCCGCGAAGCAAAAACAAAAGGCTACGAAGGGGACCCCTGCGGCGAGTGCGGAAACTTCACCCTGGTCCGCAACGGCACGTGCATGAAGTGCCAGACCTGCGGGTCGACGAGCGGATGTTCTTAGATGCCGGTTCTTTTTACCGAATCCTCCCTGGGAAACTTGGGGCGCGTGCTGGGGGCCCTCCCTGGCGCGCGCCCCGCCTTTTTTCCCTGATCCGGGAGAAGAGCGGGCCTGAAACGAAAACGGCGATAAATTTCTCGACATCCTCGGGGCCCGTTCCCACCTAAACACCTATCGACAGCCGTCATTCGGGCAATTAGTCTTACGCTCACCCTCCGGCATGGATTTAAAGGAGGGCCGGTGTGGTGTTTTTTTGACCAGGGATGGTGGACCAGGGATTCTTCATGGCAAAGAAAAAGAGCTTTTACGTCGTCGATGACGACCCCATCGTCCTCAAGGCGATGAAGGAGTTGTTGAAGGGCCAAGGGCACTCGGTGACCACGAGCACCAAAAGCGCCGGCATCATCACCGACATCGCCAAGAAAAGGCCCGATTGCGTCATCGGCGACCTGATGATGCCGGAAGTCGACGGGCTGCAGCTTTGCCGCCAAGTGCGGGACCACAAGAACCTCAAGAAAACCAAGTTCATCGTTGTTTCGGCCAAGGCCTACGAATTCGACCACAAGCGTTCCTACACCTTCGGCGCCCACGGGTTCATCCGCAAGCCGGTCAACCCGGAAACCTTCATCGACCGGATCAACCGCATCCTCGATGACCTTATCGACCTGAAGTTCTGGGGCGTGCGCGGCACGCTGCCCGTATCGGGCCACCAAAGCCTAAAATACGGCGGCAACACATCGTGCGTGACGCTGGAATTTCCGCGTGAGCAGTTTTTCATCTTCGACTGCGGCAGCGGCATTAAGATTCTGGGCGATGCGCTGGTGGCCCAGAAAAGGAAGGGCATTCATGCCAAGATCTTCATCTCGCACCCCCATTGGGACCACATCAACGCCATCACCTTTTTCAACCCGCTTTACGTGCAGGGCAACGAGTTCGAGGTGCTGGGGGCGAACCAGGGCGACATCTCCATTGGCGAGATGGTGTCGGCGCAGATGGATGGTGTCTATTTCCCGATCACGCTCTCCCAGTTCGGGGCCCGGGTCTATTTCCACGACCTGGAGGAGGAGAACCTGACGGTGTCGGGGATCGACGTCAAAACCAAGCTGTTGAGCCACCCGGGCAAGTGCCTGGGCTACCGGATCAACTACAACGG
>JADFNT010000161.1 GCA_022563215.1 Pseudomonadota bacterium | reverse complement strand
TCAACGACGCCTCCAAAGACGGCGTTTTGTTTTTTATCTGACCCAATCCCCCCCCCTTTATCCCCTGGCGATTTTCTGCGCTTCGGCGGTGACCGGCCCCGGATTGCCGTCGCCGATTGGTTCTCCGTCGACGGCCGTCAACGGCCGAATGCCCAGGGAATTGGTCAAGAACGCCTCCGACGCGGACGATAGATCGGCCGGCCCCAGGGTTCGTTCCCAGGCTCCTAACCCCCTAATCACATCGGCCCGCATGACCCCGGGCATCGCCCCGTCATGGACCGGCGGCGTCACCGCGCCGCCGTCGATGACCAGGAACAGGTTGGCGGCGGTGGCTTCGGCAAGGTTGCCGGCGCCGTTCAGCAGCAAGGCATCGTCGGCGCCCCGTTTGGCCGCTTCCCGGGCCGCCAGGATGCCGTCCAGAGTGCTCGTGGACTTGATTCCGGATAGCGGCGAATGCTCGTTGCGCCGGGTCGTGGTGGCGATGACGGCGGTCACCGGTTCTTGCGGGGTCAAATCCTGGGACACCCCGGTGATCAGGAGAGTCGGCTGGGCCGGGACCGGCGGCCGCAGCCCCCGGGGCGCCGGGCCCCGGGTCAGGGTCAGCCGCAGCACGCCGAAGTCGATGGCGTTGGCCTCGATGACGTCCTGAAACGCAGCTTTAAGTTCATGCCCGGCATAAGGAACGGCGAGGCCGATGACCTCGGCACCGGCGCGAAGCCGGGCCAGATGGGCGTCCAACCGCAACCCTTGGCCGCCACGGACGGCGATCGTCTCGAACAGGCCGTCGCCGAGGGTCAGCCCCCGGTCGGTAGGGTCGATGCGGGCCTCGTCGTCGGCCATCAGGCGGCCATTGAGATAGACCGTCACTCTTCCTGTTCCTGTTCCTATGCCTGTTCCTTGGCGATTTCGCCGGGATCGAGGCTTTGCAGCATCGCCCAGGCCTTGTCCATGGCCTCTTCGTATTCGGCCCCGGGATCGGAATCGGCGACGATGCCGCCGCCGGCCTGGGCCGCCACTTGCCTGTCCTTGATGACCAACGTGCGGATGACGATCGAGGAATCCATGGCGCCGTCGAAGCCGATCCAGGCGATGGCGCCGCAATAAGGGCCGCGCCGGGCCGGTTCCAGCTCGTTGATGATCTCCATGGCCCTGATCTTGGGCGCCCCGGTGACCGAGCCGCCCGGGAAGGTGGCGCGCAAAAGATCGACGGCGCCCCTATTCGGGAACAGCGTGCCCCGGACCTCGGAAACCAGGTGATGCACGTTGGCGAAGCTTTCCAGCCCCGCCAACTCCTTGACCTCGACGCTGCCCAGCCGGCACACCCGGCTCAGGTCGTTACGCAAAAGGTCGACGATCATCAGGTTTTCGGCCTGGTCCTTTTCGCTTTCGATCAGCTCGCGGGCCAGTTTTTCGTCCTCGGCCGGAGTCCGGCCCCGGGGCCGGGTTCCCTTGATCGGCCGGGTCGAGACATGGCCGCCGGGCGTCAGTTTCAGGAACCGTTCCGGCGACGCTGATGCAATGGCCATGCCCGGGCCGGCGGTGAGGTAAGCCCCGAAAGGCGCCGGCGACAGGGCGCGCAGGCGGCGATAGAGCATGAACGGGGAAAGGCCCTCGGGCCTAGTGCCCAGCAGACGCTGCGTCAGGTTGGCCTGGAAGATGTCGCCGGCATGGATATAGGTAATGGCGCGCGAAACCATGTCTTCGTATTGGCGGCGGCTCAACTCGGGCCGCCAACTCCCCGCCGGCCCCCAATCGACGGACGCCAGCGGCGGCGCATCGGCGATCCTGGCCGCCATCGCCTCGGCCCGGGCCTCCGGCGTAGGGCGCCCGAGGGTGCCGTCGGCGGCCCCAGCGTCGCGGGCGAATATCCAGGCTTGGCGGGTCTGGACGTCGAAGGCGGCGATGGTGTCGTAAAGCCCGATGACCAGGTCCGGAAGATCGAGGCCGGTTTGCAAAGGCGGCGGCAGGCGCTCCAGGTGGCGGCCCAACTCGTAGCCCAGATAACCGACGGCACCGCCTTGAAAGGGCGGCAGGTCTGGATCGTTTCCCATCCGGAACTTATTTAACAGGCGTTCCAAAACCTCAAAAGGATCGCCCTTCACAGGCGCGCCGTCCACGGAAGTCCCTCCCTTGGCGGCGGTGATGACGCGCAACGGATCGGCGGCGATATAGGCGTAACGCCCCCTGGGACTCCCCCTGGGATTCCCTGGGGGGCCGGCCTCCGCCGCGCTGTCCAGAAACGCCGCCACCGGATCGCCTGAAAAGGCCGCGAAGGCGCTTAGGGGGTCGCGGTAGGGAATGGGTGTGGCGGTGGGCCCTTCGGTCATCGGTGGCTCGATTTCAGGCCCAACCGGGCCTGCGGTCAAAACTTATCGCCGATTACGCGGTCCGGCGGCGTGTGGTCATCGACGAAGGTCTGGATGTTGATCACCACCTTTTCGCCCATGTCGCCCCGGCCCTCGAAGGTGGCGGAGCCCATGTGGGGAAGCAGGACGACATTGTCCAGCGCCAGAAGTTTCGGGTTGACGGCCGGTGCGTGTTCGAACACATCGAGCCCGGCGCCGGCAATGCCGCCGGCCTGCAACACCTGGGCCAGGGCGTTTTCGTCGATGACCTCGCCGCGCGCGGTGTTGACGATGACGGCATGGGGCTGCAACAGCTTCAGACGCCGGGCCGACAGAAGGTGGTACGTCGCCGGCGTATGCGGACAGTTGACGGAAACGAAGTCCATATGGGCCAGCATCTGGTCCAGGCTTTCCCAATAGGTGGCTTCGAGCTCGTTCTCGATCTCCTCGTGGACCTTGTTGCGGTTGTGGTAATGGATGGACAACCCGAATCCCCGGGCGCGGCGGGCGACGGCCTGGCCGATCCGGCCCATGCCGATGATGCCCAGCCGCTTGCCGAAGATCCGGTGTCCGAGCATCCACGTCGGCGACCATCCGGACCAATCGCCGGAGCGCATGATCCGCTCGCCTTCGACCAGGCGCCGGGGCACCGCCAGGATCAGCGCCATGGTCATGTCGGCGGTGTCCTCGGTCAGCACGTCCGGCGTGTTGGTGACGGTGATCCCCCTGTCGCGCGCCGCCGCCAGATCGATGTGATCGACGCCGGTGCCGTAATTGGCGATCAGCTTCAGCTTCTTGCCGGCGGCGGCGATAAGCTTGGCGTCGATGGTATCGGTGATCGTCGGCACCAAGACATCGGCCGTCTTGACGGCTTCGGTCAGCTCGCCCTCGTCCATGGCCTCATCATCGACGTTCAGGCGCACGTCGAACAATTCCATCAACCGCGTCTCGATGGCGTCGGGCAGCTTGCGGGTGATCACCACCAGCGGTTTTTTCTTAGCCATTCCGTCCCCTCCCAAGAACGCTTGGTCTTTTCACGCCATAGCAACCCCGGCGGCGGTTGTCCAGCGCCCTTATGCGGGTGGCGGGCGCCCCGCCTTGACCGGGACCGAGGGGTGGGCCCTATAATGGGCCCAAGGTTTTGCTTCGCTTTCCCCTCAACGGTCTCGGCCATGTCTCGATCCCATTTTAGCGTTTTCTGCTGCGTCTTGGTGTTTGTTTTTGCCCTTTTCGCGCCCGCCCTTTGGGCCGCCGAAAAGGGCACCGGCCTGCCGCTGCCCCGGTTCGTCAGCCTGCGCGCCGGCGAGGTCAACCTGCGCACCGGCCCGGGCGTGCAATATCCCGTCGATTGGGTCTTCCACCGCCAGCATCTGCCGGTCGAAATCATCGCCGAATACGGCACCTGGCGAAAAGTCAGGGACTGGCAGGGAACCCAAGGCTGGGTCCATCAAAGCATGGTCGGCGCACGCAGGACCTTTATCGTCACCGGCGACACCCGCACCATCCGCCGCGAAGGCGACCCCAAGAGCGGCCCCGTCGCCAGGGTCGAGGCCGGGGTCATCGGCAAGCTGTTGTCGTGCCCGGACCTCAACGGTTGGTGCCGGGTCGAGGCGGCCGGGCATCAGGGCTGGCTGCGACGGGTGGAATTCTGGGGCGTGCTCCGCAACGAGGTGATGCAGTAGACGGGACCGCCAAAGCCGGGGGGTGAACGTCCGGCCGGGCATTTTTAGCTGGCCGATGGGTCCATAGCGTTGCCAGGACAAGGTTGCGTGGGTACGGTTGCCGCAGTTTCAACGCCTGTCGGGAAATGATCAAATGTTGGGGATCGCAAGGGGACGCCCGATCGCCGTTCGCGGCTTCGGCCCGTTGATAGCCCTCGCCCTGTTCCTCGCTTTGGCGGACTTTCCCGTCGGCGCCGACGACAAGGCGCCCGCCGGTTCCCGGAACACGCTCTCCCTGACCGGGCAGTTGTTGGTGGCGTCGCCCGGCATCGCCGATCCCAGGTTCCACGAAGCGGTGATTTACATGATCACCCACCGCCCGGACGGCGCGTCGGGCTTAGTCGTCAACAAGGTCTTCGGTGAGGGCGAGATCGCCGAGTTCCTGAAGCGCCTCGACATCGACGCCGGCGACGCCGAGGGAACCATTCGGTTTCATTACGGCGGGCCCGTGGAGCCCACGTCGGTCTCCGTGCTCCATACCAGCGACTACCACAGGCCGAAGACCCGGGTCATCGACGAGCGGATATCCCTGTCCAACGAGATGCACGCGTTGAAGGCCATCTTAAAGGACATCGCCGAGGGCAAGGGGCCGCGCCGCAGCCTGTTGACCCTCGGCTATGCGGGCTGGAGCGAGGGGCAACTGGAGGCCGAGATCGCACGCGGCGACTGGTTGAGCGCGCCGGCCGACGAGAAGTTGATCTTCGACGACGACTACGCCACCAAATGGAAGCGGGCGTTGCAAAAGGCCGGGCAGAAGCTCTAGGCGGCGGCCGGACACAAGACTGCACCCGACCACCGTGCCATCTCCGAACAAAACCCTTGCAACGCGGGAGCCATCCACACAGGACATTTAACGGATGATGCAGTTCGGCGGGGTGGGTGGAAGAAAAGTGGTTTCTGTA
>JADFNT010000160.1:525-4969 GCA_022563215.1 Pseudomonadota bacterium | reverse complement strand
AAAAGTTCCTCGCCCCGGTATTATGGAAAATCCTGCCGCAATGTAGGCTTTTGTCGGTTTTTGTCGGCATCCTGGAATCAAGAGGCGTGGAAGGCCGGAGGCCTGACAGGGACTAAAAACAAGGCGCGGAAAATCCCTGCCACGATCAGTAATTCCTATTCACCATGTCAAAGAACGAACATAGAACATAGGCTTGGCCGCAGGCTTTGTCAAGAGGCGGCAACGGTTAGTAGTGGGGCAGTTTGTTTAATGTCCGCTTTACCCCGCAAAGCAGACATCTAGGAAGGGGCCGTTTTACGTCTGCTTATGACCCAAAGCGGACATTGATTAGATCGACCGGGTTCAGCAGATTGAGTGTGATACATGTTTATATATTACAGATTCAGTCGGCTAATCTTTTTGGAGGGATCTGCAACGATGCTTCCCACGCGATACCTGCCACGCGACGTCGGACATAAGGGACGTAGGCCATGTCAGACTGAAGGATATGATCTTGTATCCAGTAGATCAGAAATTCGATGAAATCCGCCATGTCGAATGATTCCGGGTTGCGTTCATACAACGTCCTGTAGGCTTCTACTTGGCTCCGCAATCTCCGGTGTTCCAATTTGTGACTTTCTGTGTCGTGATAGCAGCAGGCATCCATAAGGGTTTCTTCACGGTCGAAATGGTAGTTTACGTAGTCAACTAATGCCTCGATGGTGGCTTTTACGGACGTTTCTGCGGAGCCTACTTCGGCCTTGTCATAAATATCATTGATGAGCGCAAATAGACGACGGTGTTCCTTGTCGATGTCAAAAATTCCAGTGTTGTAATCGTCCGACCATTCAATGAACGGCATCATCTGTCTCCAAGCGATAGTTCATTAGGCACGGGCCAAGATTGGTGCGTAAATAATGGCAAATATCTTGGTAATACGAATTGACCCCGATCATGTTTCAGTAAAAAATATTCTTTCTACTGGCCTGCCTTCATTGATCGGTTGTCCGCTTATGACCCGAAGCGGACGTTGATGACACCGGACGTCTTTGCTTGGCGTCGCCAAGCGCTCAAGACTCTGGGGCGCATTCCTGCGAAAATAGATTCGCTCCAGGGGCGCTCACTCGTTGCCCCGGCCGCGACCGGCGAGCACGGTCAAGAGGGTCAGGACCAAGAACAACACCGCGCCAAGCCCCCAGACACGAAAACTGTTGGGCATTTGGATCATTGGGATGGTGGCATACATCAGCGCCAGCGCGCCCCAAACGACGAACACGACACCAAATAATAGAGCATCAAACCGCTTCATGATCTTGCTCTCCCCGCCGGCGGATCAATGACCTCAGTGCCCACCGACCTCGCCCAGAATAGGGACACTTTCCAAAATTTCGAAGCTTAACGCGGTAAAGAAATACATGGTGGCGACCAAAGCGCAGACGGACAGGGGCCCTATCCACGCGCGCTGCCGTTCGATGGCGGAGCCGCCCCACAAAACCACCCTAAGATTTTCCAAGGAAACGCCGATTTCCCCGCTCACCGGGACCAGCATCCTGACAAGTGCGTATGCATAGATGGCAAGCACGATCGTCATCAGCAGAGACCCGGCTCCGACCACACCCATCAGCGTTCCCCATACAAAGGGAGCATCAATGTGTTCCACGGGGTCATCGACATGATAGCTTAGATCGAAGATGCGCCTCGGAACGCCGTGATAGCCGGCGAAAATTCCTCCGGCGCCGAACAGAACGAGCCCAGTAGTCAAGACATAGGGCAACCTGGAGAGGATGTTGGGACGCCAACACCGATGCTCGGTCAACGCCGGGATTATGTAAATGAGCGTGGCGATGAAAGTCAGTGACACGGCCCCAACGGTGAAGAAGTGAAAATAACCGGGAACGAAGAACGTATCGCTTAACAGAACCGCGAGCTTTTCCTGGATCAGCACCATAGAGAAAACCCCGCCAAAAGCCATATTCACCGTTGCCATGCCGACAGCCGCCATCGCCGGATTGTCCCACGGCAGCGATTTCATCCATCCGAACAAGCCCCGCGCGCCCTGCGCCCTGGCATGGCATTCAAGCGACGCGACGATGATGAGAAACACCAATATGGTCGGGACGGCGATGAAGAGCGACAGGAGGGATCCCACCACGCGGACCGTTTCGGCCAAATCGGGCTCGAGGAACAGATGATAGAGCGAGGTCGGCGGAACGAAGATCAAATACATGGCGAAAACAATCTTCGAAAAATTCTGCCCGAAGATCGATTTCACCCCGGTAACGTTCTCCACCAGCACATACCAGAGAATGACGGTCGCCATCAGCGGCAGGTAATGCATGTTATGGAACAGCACACTCCAGCCCATGGTGTATCCGCTGACCGACTCCCTCAGCCCAAAGGTCCAAAGCAGGGATGGCAGGAAGGCGTTCGCGGCCGCGATCGCGCTGACCAGGAGAAGCCCGCTCCAAGCCACGGTCGCGAAGCTGATCGGTGACCAGCTTTCGATCACGCCGTTGAATTTCGGACGCAGCGCGGTCGCGATGGCCGATGTCGCGACGAGGAATAGGCCCGCACTGAGCAATATGTATCCTGAATAGAACAACTGCCCTTCGGCCGGATCATCGTTCAGCAGTGTGGGGTTGCCGTCATAGAGGACCGTCGTCCCGCCAAGGTAATTCGATTCACTCGACACCAATCCCGCCAACATCGCGACGAAGCCGAGCCAGGCGACTGGACGCCACGCAATGGTGCCCGCGCCCTCCGTATAGACCGAAGCGAGAAGCAGAACGAAGCCGGCTTGGACGAAATAAAACCAGTAAAAAAAGCTGTTACGCCGTGTAGACCCAGTATTTTATAACTCGTTCCTTCCTCTATCGCGAAAAGACCGGTTCGGCCCGCCGCCGTCGCCGCGCCGTAAAAAATGCCCAGGATCAAGGCCAGGATGGATACGGCAAAAAACGCCAACAGCAACTTCTTGTCGGCCGGATTCAGGCTTCGGATCCCCATGGTCAGATTGTTCATTTTTATGGCATCCTGCTCGGCTGGACCTTATTCGACGATTAACTTGCCCTTCATCTGGCTGTGACCCTCTCCGCAATAAACCGTGCAGTACATCATGTATTCCCCGGGGTTCGGGAAGGTCATGACCATCTCCACCATTGTCTGCGCCGGGCGCCGCATAATGTGCCCGGCAAAGCCGGTGTGAATGCTTACGCCGTGGTTGACGTCCATCGACATCATACGGAAGCGATAAGGAACCCCTTTCTCCAGCCGCAACACCCTCGGCATGTAAGAGAACCGCATCGCCATTAGATAGACGTCGATCGGTTTCTCGTCTTTCGCCGTCCCCCCACCGCCCATCGCCGCCATGGAACCCATCCACTGGCGCGTGGGCCGCACGCTGCCGTCGGGGAGGCTGAGATCTTCGACGAAATTCTCGGTGATTTCGTGAAATTCTTCCGGTGTCATCGCGCCGGTCCCGCTGCCATGGCCGCCCATTGCCATGCCGCCCATGCTTTCACTCCGCGTTTCGGCCAGAAAACTCAGACTCGTGGGCGCCGCCCCATAGCCGGCCCACACGAAATACAGCGTCAGGACCAAGAGCCCTACAAGGATCACAAAGCCCCGCCGCGTGGTGAAATGTCTGAGCTTGGGATTCGCTGGTGCGGCCATTGATAGCGCCTCGACATTAGGTCTAGGGTTCAACAGCAGTAGGAACCGACATTTCCCGGTTAACACTCCTCGATGTTGAAGGTTGCAACAAATCGCGCCCGGAGACCTTGATCCAGATCAATTCGAGTGTCATTTCCACCGTCGTCTTGTCGCCGAACGCATCGAAGCCGGCTGTACAGACATGATGCACCCGTGCCCGGGAAAGCCGCCCCCTACCCGCCGCCTTTCTGGAACATGCGATCGAAGAGCTTCAGCGCGTCTTCGGCCTCGGCCTCGGTGTAGCCGGAAAATTCCAGCCTGACGTCGGTGACGGGGACGGATAGCCGGCCGATTTGGCGGGTGCGCTCGGGCCCGAGCGTGATCTCGAGGCGCTTTTCGCCGTCGATACGAGTCACTTTGGCACCTATTTTTCCGGTAATTCCCGGTGCCCAGGGCCTTCGGCAGGGTGCGCAGGAAATCGCCGTGGGTCAGCGCCATTTCCTTCTCGACCACCTTCGTCTTCGGAGCCCCCCCGGCCACTGGTGGCCACACCGCCAAATGGTCGCCGTCCTCCAGCACGCGGGCTTCCCTTTCGCTCGGGGCCAGGAAGACGCCGTTGACCAGCACCAGGTGACAGGACTCCGGCGGCAGGCCGAGCTGCCCTAGGACACTGGAAACCCTTGCTCCCTGGTCGAATTCCATGTCGGCCTGGTTGCGCGACGCGCCGTCGGGCAGGTATTTGTCGAGACTGGCGTAAAGCTTGATGCGGACGATCATCAGGCGACGGCGGGATAAGGGGCCGTGGCGACGTAGG
>JADFNT010000160.1:0-515 GCA_022563215.1 Pseudomonadota bacterium | reverse complement strand
CCCTCCGGGTCCTTTTTCCCCCCGCCCCCCGCCGACTCTTTTTTGCCCACGCCCCCTGCCACTGGCGGCCACCCCGCCAGGTGGTCGCCGTCCTCGAGGACGCGGGCCTCCCCTAAAACGTCATCGGGATCGCCGTGGTGACGCTTTCCAGGGCCGCGATCTTGCGCACCAGTTCGTCGGCCGGCTTGCCGTCGATCTCGATCAGGGCGATGGCGTCGCCGCCTTCTTGGGACCGGCCGAGGTGGAAGGTGGCGATGTTGACCCCGGCGTCGCCGAGGATGGTGCCGACGCCGCCGATGATCCCCGGTTTGTCCTCGTTGGTGAGGTAGAGCATGTTCGGCCCCAGCTTGGCGTCGATGGGGATGCCCTTGATCCGGACCACGCGGGGCTCCTCGTTGAACAGCGTCCCGGCGATGGAGCGGGTCTGGGTTTCCGTCGTCACCGTCAGCGTCACCCGGGTCTGAAAGGCCCCGGCCTCGCCGGAGCGAATCCCGCGCCGGTGGATTTCGCGCTCC
>JADFNT010000159.1 GCA_022563215.1 Pseudomonadota bacterium | reverse complement strand
CCTGGAATCCTTCTGCCGTCATTTCATGGTGTGGTCGGGAAAGTGGCTGGAAGACGGATTCGTCCCGATCCGCAGGAACTGGCTGCAGCGCTGTCATGGTCTGGGCGAAGAGATAGAGGTCCGCCTGGACAATGAAACCCTGAAAGGCATTTTCACCGACCTCGACGAAGACGGGGCTTTGGTGCTGAAAACCGCGGACGGCGAGCGTAGGATCACCGCCGGCGATGTGTTTTTTCCGCAAGGATAGGGGACGGCCATGCTGTTGGCCATTGATTCAGGGAACACCAACATCGTCTTCGCCGTCTTTGACGATGAAGACGTGGTCAGGGGGGAATGGCGCTCGTCATCCCACACCGACCGCACGGCGGACGAGTTCGGAATCTGGCTCGAACAATTGATGAAATCCGCCAACCTGACCCCGGCCGATATCACCAGCTCGATCATCGCCACCGTGGTTCCGGCGACGCTGTTCAGCCTGAAAACCTTGTGCCGCCAATATTTCGACTGCGATCCCCTGGTCGTCGGCGAGGACGGCGTCGATTTGGGGCTCAAGATACTCATCGACCGGCCCGACGACGTCGGCGCCGACCGCCTGGTCAACGCCATCGCCGCCCATCAAAAATACGGCGGTCCATTGATCGTCGTCGATTTCGGCACCGCGACCACCTTCGATGTCATCGACGCGGACGGCAATTACGTCGGCGGCGTCATCGCCCCTGGGGTGAATTTGTCATTGGAGGCGCTGCACATGGCGGCGGCGCAACTGCCGCGCGTCGGCATCCAGCGGACGGAAAAAGTCATCGGCAAGAGCACCGTCGAAGCCATGCAGTCGGGCATCTATTGGGGCTATGTTTCCATGATCGAGGGCCTGGTCAGGCGTCTCAGTGACGAACACGGCGCCGAGATGGAGGTCATCGCCACCGGCGGCCTGGCGGAATTGTTCACCGGGGCCGCCGACTGCATCGACCATTCGGACCCGGACCTGATCCTGCGCGGCCTTTTGGCCCTTTACCGTCAAAATTCATGAGCCCCGACAAAACCGCCGAATTGGTGTTCCTGGCCCTTGGCGGGGCCGGCGAAATCGGCATGAACCTCAACCTTTACGGCCTCGGGCCGGCCGGCAAGGAGACCTGGGTGATGGTCGATCTGGGCATCACCTTCGGTGGCGGGCAGGTGCCGGGCGTCGATGTGATCCTGCCCGACCCCGGTTTCATTGTTGAACACCGGGATCGGTTGGCGGGGCTGGTGCTGACCCATGCCCACGAAGACCACCTGGGCGCGGTGCCGTATCTTTGGCAACGGCTTCAATGCCCGATCTATGCGACGCCGTTCACCATTTCGATCCTCAAACGCAAGCTTGCGGAAACCGACTTCGCCGATCAGGTGGAAATCATCGAGGTGCCCCTGGGCGGGCGGTTCACGGTCGGGCCTTTCGATATGGAGCTGATAACCCTTACCCATTCGATCCCGGAACCCAACGCCATCGCCATCCGCACGCCGCTCGGCACCGTGCTTCACACCGGCGACTGGAAATTCGACCCCGACCCGGTGGTCGGCGACGCCGCCGACGTCGAGGCGCTCAAACGGCTCGGCGACGAAGGGGTGCTGGCGCTGGTCTGCGATTCGACCAACGTCTTCACGCCGGGCGAATCCGGGTCCGAGGCCGATTTGCTTAAAAGCCTTACCGACCTGATCGCGGCGGCCCAGGGCCGGGTCGCCGTCGCCTGTTTCGCGTCTAATGTCGCGCGCCTGGAAACCATCGCCAAGGCGGCCCAGGCTAACGGCCGCGACGTCGTTCTGGCCGGCCGCTCGCTGGTGCGGATCAACGATGCGGCGCGGGAAAACGGTTACCTGGCCGAGGTTCCCGCCTTCTTGGACGAAGAGGACGCCGGCCACTTGCCCGAAGACAAGGCGGTGATCGTCTGCACCGGCAGCCAGGGAGAACCGCGCGCCGCTCTGTGGCGGATCGCCAACGAGGAACACTCCAACGTGACCCTGAGCGAAGGCGATTTGGTCATCTTCTCGTCGCGCATCATCCCCGGCAACGAAGCCTCCATCGCGCGGCTTCACAATCAACTGGTCCGCCGCGGCATCCGGGTCGTCAACACCACGGATCATTTCGTCCATGTTTCCGGACACCCGGCCCGGGACGAACTGACCCGCATGTATCAATTGTCGAGGCCGAAGCTGGCGGTTCCGGTCCATGGCGAACTCCGTCACCTTCGGGAACACGCCCGACTGGCCCTGGAATGTCAGGTGCCGATGGCCATCGCCGCCGAAAACGGCGCCATGATCCGCCTCGGGCCTGGAAAGCCGAAAATCACCGGCACCGTTCCGGTCGGCAGACTGGCGGCCGACGGCAACCGCCTGGTGCCCATGGACGGCGAGTTGATCCGCAGCCGAACCCGCACCGTCTATCACGGCGCCGCCGTCGTCACCGTGGTCCTCAACGGCTCTGGCGGGCTGGCCGCCGAGCCCGAGCTTTCGGCCATCGCCCTGTTGGAGTCGGGCGATGACCCTATCGCCGACGAGGCCAAGGAAGCGGCCCGGGCCGCCGTCAAGGGACTGAAGGCGAAGCAGCGGGACGACGACGAAAAGGTTCGCGAAGCCGTTCGTATTGCGGTCCGGCGCGGTTTCCGCAAGAGTCTGGACAAGAACCCGGTGATCACCGTGCATCTGTTCCGGGTTAATGGATAATTAGGGGCCATGATCGGAAAGCTCAATCACGTCGCCATCGCCGTGCCCGACTTGGGCGCGGCGGCGGCGCTCTACCGGGACACGCTCGGCGCCCGGGTTTCGGAGGCCGAGGCGCTGCCGGAGCACGGGGTGACGGTGGTGTTCGTCGACCTGGGCAATACCCGGATCGAGCTGATGGAACCTCTGGGCAAAGACTCCCCGATCGCCGGGTTCCTGGAAAGAAACCCAACCGGGGGCATGCATCATGTCTGTTACGAGGTCGACGACATCCTCGCCGCCCGCGACAAACTCAAAGACCAAGGCGTCCGTGTGCTCGGCGACGGCGAGCCGAAAACCGGCGCCCATGGCAAGCCGGTCCTGTTCCTGCATCCGAAGGACTTCGCCGGCACCCTGATCGAACTGCAACAGGCCTAGGTCCTGTTGACCGTTGGCTTGCGGGTCCTGGTATGGGCGAAATTGGTTAGGTTTTAGGAGTGAGGACGAAGGACATGCCTAGCATATTCGAGAACGAACGACGCGAAAACGGGCGAATTTCGCCATATCCCTCTGGGACGGGGCATATTTGGCCCAGGATCGCCCGGGGGGACATGGGGGATGCCCCCCCGGATCGTTTGAGCGGGGGACGCCCCCGCGGCCCCCGGGGCGAAGGCTTGTGGTGTTCGGCACCACGGCACCTCCGCCTCCTGGCCCCGGGCCAAAGCCGCTCCCGCCAGGCCCGTAATCTAATGGTCAACAGGGTCTGAGGAACCCGCCATGGATTGGGCCACCGCTCTCGCTACTTACGTCATCATCTGGTGGCTGGTCATGTTCATGGTTCGGCCGTGGGGGATACGGCGCATCGAGCCCGAGGACCTGAGGGAAGGGGACGACCCCGGGGCGCCCGCAAACCCTAGAATGCTGATCAAGGTCGCCGTCACCACGGGGGTCTCGGGCGTGGTCTTCGGGCTGGTTTACCTGATCATCATATCGGGCGTGATTTCGTTCAGGGTTTGAGGGCGATATGAGCTGGTACTGCGAAGCTGCCAAGGGGCACCCGGTCCACGAGTCCTATCACGACAACGAATACGGCTTTCCGCTCACCGACGAACGCGCGTTGTTCGAATTACAGTCGCTGGAATTGTTCCAGGCCGGGCTGTCGTGGGAGATCGTGCTTAAGAAACGCCCGACCATCGTCAAAGCCTTCGACAACTTCGACGTCGACACGGTGGCCGCCTACGGCAAAAGGGATGTCGGGCGATTGTTGATGGACCCGGGGATCATCCGCAACCGGCTCAAGGTCAGTTCCATCATCGACAACGCGGGCCGGGTGATGGCGCTGCGTGACAGCCACGGCGGCTTCGCCGAATGGATCGCCGTCCACCATCCCTTGAACCGGGCCGAATGGACAAAGCTTTTCCGCCAGACCTTCAAGTTCATGGGCGGTGAAATCGTCAACGAATTCCTGATGTGCATCGGCTATCTGCCCGGCGCCCACCACCAGGACTGCCCGACCTACAAACGCATCGCGAAAAAAAACCCGCCTTGGTCGCGGGTGGACGCGCAAGTCTTTGCCGGGAAATAAGCGGAAAAAATAAAAGGCAAGACCGTTTCCGGTCCTGCCCTGCCCAGTTTTCAGTGGGTTTTTGACGTTTGAAAAACCCTTATTATTGTTTTTTACCTCCCAAAACCCGGGCAACGAGAAAACTCGGCCGAGTTCATATTGTTACCGTGGACTCTAGGGGATTCCACTGCCTTCGTCACCAGGATTCTTGCCCCTGCATACGATGGTAATTTGGCCGGAATTAAGGTTAAAATCATCCACCCAGGCCCCCTATCCGTTAAGCTTTTTTAAAGCCCGAAAACGCTATCTTGGGCACCGGCTACGAACCCTGGCACAGGACTCGGGCAAAAGCCTCGGAAAGGTCCGGAAAACCCATGCGGCAAGTGTTTTTGACATCGGCGATCGCGGCCTTAGCGGCAATATTCGCCGCCGGCACCGTCGTCGCCGAGGAAACCAAGATCACCATCACCAAGAAGGACTGCCGCCGGCTGGTCCGCCACACGGCGTCAGCCGACGTCGCCTACAGGCCCGGCGTCGACGCCTACGGCCGCAAGGTGGTTCCCGCCGACGCCGGCGGGAGGGTTCCGCTGAAGCTGCCCGATGTGTTCGAATTCAACATCGACGTCGATATCCGTAAATACCTGGGCGGCCCCGAGGACGACGCGGCCGCCGCCAGTGCCGCCGTGATCGCCGCCGACAAGGCGACGACCACCGCGACCACCGCCGCAAGCGCCGCC
>JADFNT010000158.1 GCA_022563215.1 Pseudomonadota bacterium | reverse complement strand
ACAACAACGCCCGGCTGAAGGCGTTCCTGGACGATTTCGGGTTCGATTATGAATTCCTGAGCTCGACCGAATGTTACAAGAGCGGACGCTTCGACGAGGCGCTGCTGAGGGTGCTGGATCGCTACGATGCGGTTATTAATGTCATCCTGCCGACCTTGGGCGAGGAACGCCGCGCCACCTACAGCCCCTTTTTGCCGGTGTGCCCGAAAACCGGACGAGTGCTTCAGGTGCCGGTGATCGAACGCGACACCGATGCCGGGACCATCGTCTATGAGGACGAGGACGGCGCCAAGACCGAGGTGCCGGTCACCGGCGGCCATTGCAAGCTGCAATGGAAGGCCGACTGGGCTATGCGCTGGGCGGCGCTCGACGTGGATTATGAGATGTCGGGCAAGGATTTGATCGATTCGGTGAAGCTGTCGGGGAAAATCTGCCGAATCCTGGGCGGCGAGCCGCCAGTGGGATTCACCTATGAACTTTTCCTCGACGAAAACGGCGAGAAGATTTCGAAATCCCGGGGCAACGGGCTGACGGTGGAGGAATGGCTGCGCTACGCGCCGCCGGAAAGTCTGTCGCTGTTCATGTACCAGAAGCCGAAAACGGCGAAGCGGCTGTTTTTCGACATCATTCCCCGAACCGTCGACGATTATCTAAGCCATCTTTCGAGTTTGCCCCAACAGGACGACGCCAAGAAGCTGGATAATCCCGCTTGGCACATCCATCAGGGCACCCCGCCGCACGAGGAAGCACGTTTAAGTTTCAGCATTCTCCTCAACCTGGCCAGCGTCTGTCACACCGAGGACAAGGCGGTGCTTTGGCATTTCATTTCCCGCTACCGGCCCGATGCTTCGCCGGAAACGGCGCCCATCCTGGACAGGTTCCTCGATTACGCCGTCAACTACTACCGGGATTTCGTCAAGCCGGCGAAGAATTACCGCAAGGCAACCGACGACGAGAAGGCGGCGCTCGAGGACCTGTTGGCAGTGCTGGGCGGCTTTGCCGCCGACGCCGACGCCGAAACCATCCAAACGGAAGTCTATGAAGTCGGCAAGCGCCACCCCTTCCCCGACCTGAAGGCTTGGTTCAATGCGCTCTATGAGATCCTTCTCGGCCAATCCCAAGGGCCCCGGATGGGGTCTTTCATCGCCCTTTACGGATTGCAGGAAACGCAGGATCTGATTAAGCGCGCCATCGCCGGCGAAGACCTCGCCCACTGACCGGCGCCTCACCCCGGGCAGTCCCCTGGGCATCCCTTGGCTGCGGTATTTTTTTAGATTGTCAGATACAGAAGAGACGGTTTATTTGCTCGCCCAAACCACGCGGGCCATCCAGTCAATTTCTTCTATCAACAGGCTACGATCCTCGTGGTTGGGATTGAGGGATTGCAGGTCCAACTTGCGGGCCGATTGGCGGAGCAGCACTTTGACCATGACCTCACCGCCCTTGGTTTTGACAACCACCCGGTCGCCGCGGCGGATATTGGCCTGGGGTGAAACGATGATCGAATCGCCGTCACGGAACACCGGCTCCATGCTGTCGCCCGTGACCTCCAGGGCATAGGCATAAGGATCACCGAGACCGGGAAACGGGATCTCATCCCAAGCCCCGCCCGTGGGATAACCGGCGTCGTCGAAAAATCCCGAAACGCCGGCCTGAACAAAACCGATTAACGGAATATTCCGGTAGACGCCAGCGCTTTCGCTGTCGCTCGTGAATGAAACGAATTCAGCAAAGCTGGCACCCGTCGCCGCGAGCACCTTGGAAACGCTTTCCGTGCTCGGCCAGCGAAGCTTGCCTTCACGGGTGACCCGTTTGCTTTTGTTAAAGGTCGTCGGGTCAAGGCCGGACTGCCGAGCCAGCCCGGACGCGGAGTAGCCGTACTCCCGGGCCAGCCGATCAATGGCTCTCCAGACATCAGCGTGTTTCAACATGGGAACATTGTCATATATAAGCGCCTTCCCGTCATTAGGAACATTTTTCTTTTTATCTATTGACGTAGGACTTAACCCTGATATATAAGGAATGTTCTATTTTTGTTCCTGATTTAGGTTTCCTCATTTTTTTGTCGGAGCCCTTCAATGCCTCGCACCCGCTTTATCCCCCGGCCCTATTACGACACCCCGACGGCCCCATTCGTCAATGCAGAGGAAGCCTGGTTCTGGTTTATGCGGTGCCAACGGGCCCGCGAAGAAGGGGCCCGTTTCAAAGAAACCCCCGGTTCCATTTCCCGGCCCTGCGACCCCGACGACCTTTACCGGGCCGCGGTTGGCCTTTTGAGGAAACGCCAGATCACTGCCGAACATTTGCGGGTGTTGGCTTTCTTCGGTGTTTGCGAACGGCCGCCCGATCCCCGCTGCCGGGACGAGGAACGATCGGCGCGGCTCTGGGACGAAGCCCTGGATAAACTGACCACCGTATTGAAAAAAAAGGGAATTATTGAATGACCGCCACAGCGGCCAGCGGACATTTCGAACTGGGCTTCGCCCTAGTGGTGTTCTCGGGCCAAGCCGATCTCAAATGGCTGAGGATACTGAAACCGGGTTTTCGTCATTGCTTCGTGGTAATCGAAAATCGCGGCCGATGGATCCTTTACAACCCCCTTTCGCACCGGACCGAGATCGCCGTGCTCGAAGGCGTCACCGGCGCCGAGCTCATTAAATGTTATCGGGGTCAGGGATTACGAGTCGTTCCCTGGCTCCTTCGTCCGGTTTGCAAAAAACCCGCCCCTTGGGGACTCTACACTTGCGTCGAAGCGATCAAGCGGATTCTCGGCATCCATGCCCATTGGATCATAACTCCCTGGAATCTTTATAAGTTCCTAATTAATTAAAATTAAAAGAAAAAAAACCTTGACATTAGTAAAAATTCTGATTAAATAGGCTTCAACGAACACCACACGTGTGTCCAAAGCCCGTTTCTCACAGACCCTTCGGTCTTCCGGCGGGTTTTTTTATGACCAATCTCAAGACTTTTTTTTAAGGAGGAATGATCCATGGGTGGATTCTTCAGCGCCCCAAAGCCTACCGCCGCAAGCCCAAACATAAAGGTCATTCCGAAATTAACCGGAATGACCTTTTTAATTTCCCTGTCGCGGCTCCGCCGCTCCTCGCCTCTTGAGGCCGTTCCGAGATTATAAATCGGGACGGCCTTTTTCTTTTTCCGTTTCTGGATCAGGCGTTCGAAAAAGCTATTCCGCCGCCAGCTTCCGCTTCTGGATAAGCCCCATGATCTCGGCCGCCGCCACCGGGATGTTGGTGCCGGGGCCGTAGACGGCGGCGACGCCCTTTTCGAACAGGAAATCATAATCGTGGGGCGGGATGACGCCGCCGCAAACGACGACGATGTCCCCGGCGCCGCCCTCGCGGAGCGCGTCGATCAGTTGCGGCACCAGGGTCATGTGCCCGGCCGCCTGCGACGATATGCCGATGACGTGGACGTCGTTCTCGATGGCTTCGCGGGCCGCCTCTTCCGGGGTCTGGAACATGGCACCTAAGTCGATCTCGAAGCCGATATCGGCGAACGCCGTGGCTATCACCTTGGCGCCCCGGTCGTGGCCGTCCTGGCCCATCTTGACCACCAGCATACGGGGGCGGCGGCCTTCGGTTTCGGCGAAGGCTTCGACGTCGTCGCGGATTTTCTGGAACCCCTCGTCGCCTTCGTAAGCCGACCCGTAAACCCCGGTGACCGAGCGCACCTGCGCCCGGTGGCGGGTGAAGACCTTTTCCAGGGAGTCTGAAATCTCGCCCACCGTGGCCCGGGCCCGGGTGGCGACGATGGAAAGTTCCAGCAAATTCCCGTCCCCTGAATCCGCGGCCCCGGTCAGGGCGTCGAGCGCCGCCCGGCACGCCGCCTCATCGCGGGACTTGCGAATTTCGTCCAACCGCTTGATCTGTCCCTCGCGGACGGCGGCGTTGTCAATCTCAAGCAGGTCCACGGGCTCGTCCTTTTCCGGCGGGTACTTGTTGACGCCGACGATGACCTCTTCGCCGCGGTCGATGCGGGCCTGCTTGCGGGCCGCCGACTCCTCGATCCGCAGCTTCGGCATGCCGGCGATCACCGCCTTGGTCATGCCGCCCAGGTCCTCGACTTCATCAATAAGCTTGCGGGCCTCGGCGGCGACCGAGTGGGTCAGGCTTTCCACGTAGTAGCTGCCGCCCAAGGGATCGATGACGTTGGTGATGCCGGTTTCCTCGGCGATTACCAATTGCGTGTTCCGGGCGATGCGGGCCGACGCCGGGCTGGGGAGTGCCAGCGCCTCGTCGAAGGCATTGGTGTGCAGGCTCTGGGTGCCGCCCAGGACGGCGGCCAGCGCCTCGATGGTGGTACGGATGACGTTGTTGTAGGGCTCCTTGGCCGCCAAAGAGACTCCTGACGTTTGGCAATGGGTGCGCAGCATGGACGAGCGCGGGTCTTTGGGCTCGAAGGGTTCCATCAATTCCGCCCATAACAGCCGGGCGGCGCGGAGCTTGGCGATCTCCATGAAGAAGTTCATGGAGATGTTGAAGAAGAAGCTCAAGCGCGGCGCAAAGTCGTCAATGTCGAGGCCCTTGCCCAGCGCGGCGCGGACGTATTCGAGCCCGTCGGCCAAGGTGAACGCCAGTTCCTGGACGATGGTCGAGCCGGCTTCCTGGATGTGATAGCCGGAAATGGAAATGGAATTGAACTTGGGCATGTTCTTGGCCGTGTATTCGATGATGTCGGCGACGATGCGCATGGAGGGTTGGGGCGGATAGATATAGGTGTTGCGGACCATGAACTCCTTGAGGATGTCGTTCTGGATGGTGCCGGAAAGCTTCTCGGGGGGAACGCCCTGTTCCTCGCCGGCGACGATAAAGCCCGCCAACACCGGCAGCACGGCGCCGTTCATGGTCATCGACACGCTCATCTTATCCAGCGGAATGCCGTCGAACAGGATTTTCATGTCCTCGACGGAATCGATGGCGACCCCGGCCTTGCCAACATCGCCGACGACGCGGGGGTGATCGGAA
>JADFNT010000157.1 GCA_022563215.1 Pseudomonadota bacterium | reverse complement strand
CAGAGCCTCGGCTTTCGTGCTGTCAACTTCGTCGCGGAGCGGCGCGAGGACGTCCCAGCCCAACTGCCGAAACTCAGAGGCGACATCGGATCCGAGCATGCCGTTCGCACCGAGCACCATGACCCGCTTTGGCTTCACGGGCTCAACGACCGTCTGCAGCTCCTCCTCAAGAAGCGCGGTGGCTCCCTCTTCCCTAGCCAACTGCGCCCCTCGGATCGCCCATGCGCGATGAATCGGCCCGTCGAAATGCGTTCATCAGTAGTTCAAGACGGGTACGCGCGTTGGATCGGTTTCGCGCAGGTCGATGCCGCCTTCGTACACCGACTTGAGATTCGCCAGAAAGAACGTCCAGCCGAGTTTGCAATCAACCTGGGCCGCCAGTCGCTCATCCTCGGTCCCTTGATCCATGCCTTGAGAGAGCTCGACCAGCGTCTCATCTCCGTGTGGTTCAAACCGCACCTCGACCCACCCGCGATTGGAGTACCAGCCAAATCGAATCTTGCTCTCCTCGACGTCGATCACGCTCGCCTCGTCGTTCGTCCCCTCGATCCACTCCCAGCGGTAGGTTCCTCCCTTTACAGCGTCCGGCACAGGCTTTCCGTCCGCGTCGAAGTACTGCGCCCTGTGGACGAACCACCGCTCTAGCTCCGAGCTGTTCGACCAAGCCCGGTGGAGAGTTTCGAGCGGTGCCTTCACCCAGATGCGAAGCGTGAACGGCTTTAGAAAGTCATCTGCCGTCATGCTGTCGAAAGCTCGATGACCTCGTCCATGTACTCGCTCGTGCTCGCCTTTCCGCCGAGGTCCGCAGTCAGGCAAGTCCCGTCTTCGCAAATCCGCAGGATGGAGTTCATGATGCGGTCTGCTTGCTCCTCGCGATCAAGGTACCGCAGCATCATGACGGCGCTGAGCAGAAGGCCGGTCGGGTTGGCGATGCCTTTGCCGGCGATGTCGGGGGCCGATCCGTGCACCGGCTCGAACATCGAAGGAAAGTCCTTTTCCGGGTTGATGTTGGCCCCCGGCGCGATGCCGATGGTGCCGGCAATCGCCGGGCCCAGGTCCGACAGGATATCGCCGAACAGGTTCGAGCCGACCACCACGTCGAACCAATCCGGGTTGCGGACGAAGTGGGCGGTAAGGATATCGATGTGGAATTTATCGGTGGTGATGTCCGGGTATTCGGCGCCGATGGCCTCGAAGCGCTCGTCCCAAAAGGGCATGGAATGGATAATGCCGTTGGACTTGGTCGCCGACGTCAGGTGCTTGCGCTCCCGTGTCCGCGCCAGTTCGAAGGCATAGCGCATGATGCGGTCGCAGCCCTGGCGGGTGAAAATGTTCTGCTGCACCGCCATTTCGGCGTCGGTTCCCTTATAGAGGCGGCCGCCGATTTCCGAATATTCGCCTTCGTTGTTTTCGCGCACGATCAGGAAATCGATATCCCCCGGTTCCCGGCCCGCCAAGGGGCAGGCCATGCCCTCGAACAGCCTGACCGGGCGTAGCGCCACGTACTGGCGGAATTCACGCCGGATGGGGATCAGCAGGCCCCACAACGAAACGTGATCGGGCACCCCCGGGAACCCGACGGCGCCCAACAGGATGGCGTCATGGTCCTTGATCTCATCGAGCCCGTCGCCGGGCATCATGGCGCCCTGTTTGGCGAACCTTTCGCAGCTCCAGTCCTTTTCGTCGAAGGTGCAGGCAAATTCGAACTTCCGCCCCGCCGCCTCCAGCACCCTGATGGCTTCGGGCACCACTTCGGTGCCGATCCCATCGCCTGGAATGACGGCGATTTTATAGGCATGGGTCGTCATCTTGATTCCTTCTTGATTCCTTATACGTCCGGCGGATGCCGAAACAGTTGTCGAATTTCTCCAACCCCGCCTTGCGGTAATAATCCATTCCGTCCGGGGCGGAAAGCAGAACAAGCGTGATCTTGCCGCCCCCCGACGCCTCCTTGGTGCGGGCCATCAGCTCCTTGCCGATGCCTTGGCGCTGGCATTCCCGGTCGACGGCCAGATCGGACAGGTAACAGCAATAGGCGAAGTCGGTGACCGAACGGGCAACGCCGACAAGCCGCCCTTCGCCGTCCCGGGCCGAAATCACTAGATCGGCGTTTTCGACCATGGCACGGATGACGTCGGGCTTATCCACCGGGCGGCGCGGCGCCAGGCCGGAACGCTTCAGCACATCGACGAATTCTTCCGCGTCCAGGCCATCCTCGATGGCGTAGGTGATGGTCATGGCATTCCGTTCCTTATGCTTCGAAGTCACCGGGCGGAACCCTATAACCTCCGGCGGACGGGGAAACAAACCCAAAGACCTTGGTTGTTCCCCGGGGACACCTCCTTGGTCAGCCGGGGGGCGGCCCGGTTTTTCAACGGTGGGCAACGGTGGACATCGGTCGGCATCCGGTGTGCAAACGGTCGGCATGCGGTGGACATCGGGTAGTCATTCGGTGGACATTCGGTGGTTATCGGGTGGCTGGCGGGTTGGCCGTTTACTCCTATTCACCATGTCAAAGAGCGTCATAAGCTAAAGAACAAAAACAGAACCAAAAAATATATATGTCCGTTCCCGGAGTTTGTCAATGGGGACGGGGAGAGTTTTTCGAGGCTCCCGGTTATCCCGTGGATTGGGCGATCATGAACAGGAAAGGCCGGGCGAAGTCCCTGAGCTTGGCCTCGCCGACACCGAAGACCTGGGCGAACTCGGCCTCGTCCGCCGGCTTGTTGGCGGCCATGTCAGCCAGGGTCCGGTCGGAGAAGATGACGTAGGCGGGCACGCCCCTAGCCTGAGCGAAATCCAGCCGCATTTCCTTGAGCGCCGCGAACAGGTTCTCGTCAGCTTCGGAAAGGTCGGCCTTCGGCGGCGCCGCCCATTTTGGCGCCGCCCGGGGAGCGGCGCTTTTAGAACGCGTGGGGTCGCGTCGGAAGCGAAACGCGCCGCCGTCCTCGAGCAACGACCGGCCGTCCCCGGTCAGGTTGAGGCCGCCGTGGCCGGCGATGTCGAGGCGCAGATAGCCGGCGGCGACCAATTGGCGGAGGATCGAGCGCCAGGTGTCCTTGGTCTCCCCGCGCCCAAGGCCATGGGCGGGCAGGCGGTGGTGCCCCAGGCGGCGGATTTTTTCCGTATCGGCGCCGAGCAGCACGTCGATAACATGGACGGCGCCGAACCTCTGGCCCGTCTGCTCGATGGCGCCGAGCGCGTTTCGGGCATGGACCGCGCCGTCCTCCATGGTAGGCGGGTCGAGGCAGATGTCGCAGTTGCCGCAAGGCCCCGACTCCTCGCCGAAATAGGACAGCAGCGCCCGGCGGCGGCACTGGGGCGCCTCGCAGTAGGCGATCAGGGCATCGAGCCTTTTGTGTTCGCGCCGTTTGTGGCCGTCGCCGTCCCTGGTCGCATCTTCCTCGATAAAAATACGGCGTTGGCGGATATCGCCCAGGCCATACAGCATGAAGGCGTCGGCAGGTTCGCCATCGCGTCCGGCCCGGCCCAGTTCCTGGTAATAGGCTTCCATGTTCGCGGGCAGGTTGGCGTGGAAAACGTAGCGCACGTCGGGCTTGTCGATGCCCATGCCGAAGGCGATGGTGGCGACCATGACCACGCCCGGCTCGGTCATGAAGATGTCCTGATTGGCGGCGCGCTCGGCGCTGTCCAGTCCGGCGTGGTAGGGCAAGGCGCGAAAGCCGTTCCCGGCCAGCAGGTCCGCCGCCGCTTCGGTCTTCTTGCGCGACAGGCAGTAGACGATGCCGGCCTCGCCGGGCCTGGCGCGGACGAAATCCACAAGCTGACGATTCCCGTCGCGCCGCGTTTCCACGGCGAGGCGGATATTGGGCCGGTCGAAGCCGGTGACGATGGTGCGCCCCCGGCCATCGAAGAGCTTCGCCGAGATATCCAGGCGCGTCGCCTCGTCGGCGGTGGCCGTGAACGCCGACAGGGGGACGCCGGGAAACAGCTCCGCCAATCCGCTCAGGGCCTCGTAGTCGGGCCGGAAGGACGGCCCCCAGCGCGAGATGCAATGGGCCTCATCGATGGCGATCTGCACGAGGCCCAGGCGCTGGAGCGCCGCAAGCATGCGCTCCGTCATCAGCCGTTCCGGCGAGATGTAGAGCAGGCGGACCGCGCCCGCCTGGACGCGCCTCCAGGTGGCGACGTTGGATTCGCGGTCGCGCGACGAATTGATGGTCTCGGCGGCGACGCCGTCGAGCTTGAGGGCCGCCACCTGATCCTCCATCAGGGCGACCAACGGCGAGACGACGACGCTCAAGCCGGCCCGGATCAGGGCCGGGATTTGATAGCACAGCGACTTGCCCGAGCCCGTGGGCATGACCGCGAGAACGCTGGTCCCGTCGAGGATATGGGCGATCACCTCTTCCTGTCCCGGTCGGAACGAGGAATAGCCGAACACCTCGCCGAGGATACGATGTGCCGGGGAATGGGGGGCAACAGTTGGCATGGTGAGGTCCGCAATCGTATCGCTGGGGCCCATTTTTAACCACAAAGACACGAAGATAAATAAGAAGGGAAAAAATATGAAGAGATTGAGAACCACCTTTTTTAGAGTCTTTGTGTCTTAGTGGTTCACTTATTGATCCGACATTTCCCAAGTAATCTTCAAACTCGGCACAATCTTACATAATCGCACCGTTTTCAGATGAATTATTTTCTCCGACCACCCGGCACCCCAGATTTTACGACTTAGCGGCGTTCTGAATGCCCTTTGCCCATATTTTCCGCCATCCAGACGCACCTCTCCCGCACTTTTCATCTCGCCGTCAATTCCCTCGGCCTACGCCGGAACGGGTCTTCGTCGTAGATCCTCAATCAAGTCTAGGATTTTCTGGAACAAGTTTCTCGGCACGGCCACCTCTGACAAGGCCGGAAAGATTATTGGCCAGTAACCGTGACCAGATGGCCTGGTGCGATGTCCGCTTTGGGTCATTAGCAGACATTCCGCGACTACCCTCCGAATGTCCGCTTTCGGGGGTAAAGCGGACATGG
>JADFNT010000156.1 GCA_022563215.1 Pseudomonadota bacterium | reverse complement strand
GTGCCGATGCCGGGGTCCAGCGCCATATCGTTGCCGATCATGGAAACCCGGGTCAAAACGTCAGGTCCGTTGCCGATCAGCGTCGCGCCCTTGACCGGCGGCCCCTTTTTGCCGTCCTCGATCAGATAAGCCTCGGTGCAGTTGAAAACGAACTTGCCCGATGTGATATCCACCTGGCCGCCGCCGAAGCTGACGGCGTAAAGGCCTTTTTTCACCGATTGCAGGATTTCCTCGGGCTCGTGCTCGCCGGCCAGCATGTAGGTGTTGGTCATCCTCGGCATCGGGGCATGGGCGTAACTTTGCCGCCGGCCGTTGCCGGTGCTGGCTTCGCCCATCAGATGCGCGTTCATGCGGTCCTGCATGTAGCCCGTGAGGATGCCATCCTCGATCAACACCGTGCGTTCCGTCGGCGTGCCCTCGTCATCGATGGTCAACGACCCGCGCCGGTCATCCATGGTGCCGTCGTCGATCACCGTCACCCCCGGGCTGGCGACCCGTTCGCCCATCAGCCCGGCAAAGGCGGAGGTCTTCTTGCGGTTGAAGTCGCCTTCCAGTCCGTGGCCGATGGCTTCGTGCAGCAAGATACCCGGCCAACCGGGACCCAGGACCACCGGCACCTCGCCGGCCGGAGCGGCGATCGATTCCAAGTTGACCAGAGCCTGGCGCAACGCCTCGTCGACGACGGCCTTCCAGGCATCGGGCTCAAGGTAGCGATCGTAGGCGACCCGGCCGCCAACTCCGTACGAGCCGGATTCCATGCGTCCGTCCTTTTCCACCACCACCGATACGTTGAGCCGCACCAAGGGCCGGATATCGGCGGCCCGGGCTCCGCCGGCACGGATGATCTCCACCGCCTGCCAGTTTCCGGAAAGGGACACCGAAACCTGGGCTACCCGGTCGTCCTTGCCGCGGGCATAGGCATCCATGTCGGCCAGCAGCTTGACCTTGGTCTCGAAGTCGACCAGGGCCAGCGGGTTGTCGTCACGGTAGAGGTTCCGGTTGGTGCCCGGCGGCTCGGCAAAGGTGCCGCCCTTGCCGGTGCGGATCGTCTTTACCGTGTCGGCGGCGCGGCGAATGGCGTCTTCGCTGAGCTCGGAGGCGTGCGAATATCCCGTTGCCTCGCCGGAAATGGCGCGAAGCCCGAAACCCTGCGTGGTATCGAAGGCGGCGCTTTTGATTTTCCCGTCGTCGAAGACGATGCTTTCCGATTGGCGGTATTCCAGGAACAATTCCCCGTCGTCTGCCCCCTTCAGCGCGTCGTCGACAATGGCCTGAACGCGGCCGCGGTCCAGCCCGGCGCGGGTAAAAAACAACTTATCGGTGGCGGCAAGGTCAGTCATGAAATCGTCCTTTGTTAAGACATTTATATAAGGAGTTTTCCGCCGAAAGACGATGGTTTCGATGAAATTGACCGTCTCCCAATTAAGAATTGTTCTTGACCTTTCCGGGCGGCAGGGTTTTATTCCACGCTGTTACGTGGTGATTTGGTCGACCGGCTTGCGCCCACGTTAAAAAAACCGCTAAAAGGTCGGAGCCATCGGAGCCCTGACCCCCAGCGGTTGGGGCTTTTTTCATGCCGGTCCGAGATGAAACGGAGGACGCCTCCATGGGTGGCAAGAAATCCGATCCGGCGAATTGGCGCCAAAGCACCCGGCTTGTCCGGGGCGGGACGGAGCGCTCGGCGTTTGGCGAAACCAGCGAAGCACTGTTTCTGACGTCCGGCTTCGTTTACGAGTCGGCCGAAGAAGCCGAGCAGGCCTTCAAGGGCGAAAAACAGCGCTACATGTATTCGCGCTACGCCAACCCGACCGTGACGATGTTCGAAAAGCGCCTGGCGCTCCTGGAGGGAGCGGAGACCTGCGTTGCGACGGCGACCGGCATGGCAGCAGTGTTCGCCGCCCTTGCCAGCCAGCTCAAGGCCGGGGACCGGGTTGTCTCTTCCAGGGCGCTGTTCGGGTCGTGCCTTTACGTCATTGCCGAACAGCTTCCTAAATTCGGGATCGAAACCGTCCTCGTCGACGGCATTGACCTGGAGGAATGGAAGGCCGCGCTGTCGACCGAAACCCAGTGCGTATTCCTGGAGACGCCGTCCAATCCGGTCCTCGAAATCATCGACATTCAAGCGGTCAGCGATTTGGCCCACGAGGCGGGCGCCAGGATTATCGTCGATAATGTGTTCGCGACGCCGATACTGCAAAGGCCGTTGGAACTGGGCGCCGATATCGTCATGTATTCCGCCACCAAGCATATTGACGGACAGGGCCGTACCCTCGGCGGCGCGATCCTTACCAACGACGCCGACTTCATCGAAAACGACTTGACCCCGTTCATGCGTCACACCGGCCCGAGTTTAAGCCCGTTCAATGCCTGGATCATGTTGAAGGGGCTGGAGACCCTGGACATCCGGGTTCAGCGCCATTGCGAAAACGCCCGCGCCGTTGTCGACTTCCTGAGCTCTCGGAAGGAAATAACCCGGGTCAATTATCCCGGGCACAAGGACCACCCGCAGCATGACCTCGCCATGGCGCAAATGGGCGACGGCGGAACCATGGTTTCGTTCGACATCGACGGCGGCAAGGAAGCGGCCTTCCGCTTCCTGAATGCGCTGGGGCTGATCGATATTTCCAATAACCTGGGCGACGTCAAAAGCCTGGCCACCCATCCGGCAACAACGACCCACCAGCGCCTGAGCACCGAGGAGAGGGCGGACTTGAACATCACCGAAGGACTTGTCCGCTTGTCGGTGGGGTTGGAAGACGCCGAAGACCTTAAGGAAGACCTAGATCGAGCCTTAACGGCTTCGGGAATGTAATACGGCCGGCTTATCCCTGCCGCCAGGGCAGGCCATCCACCTTCCAGCCGTTGACGGTGCCACGGTGCCCGTCGTCGTCGTGCTTGCCTTCGAAACCGCCGGCAAGGTTGTAGCACTTCGTAAAACCCGCCTCGGTCATCACTTCGGCGGCCTGAAGCGAACGCACACCCGATCGGCACATGAACATTAACGGCGTATCCTTGCCGGGAGCAGCCCCGGAAACGTAATCGACAAAGTCCGGGTTGAGCGCCATGTCCGGAAACATCTTCCATGGAACGTTAAGGGCATCCTTGCCAAGGCTAGAAAGATCGGGAGTGCCGACCCAGGCATATTCGGCCTCGGTGCGCACATCGATCAAGATGGCATCCGGGTTTTCGGCAAGCATCTTCCAAGTCTGCTTGGGCGTCAGATCACCAGCATAGGTTTCATCGGACATGGTCCATTGTTCCCTGTTCTTAGTGAATTTTCAATTTATGGGCGATCAAGGACGTCCAGCATCTCTTTTACAGTGACGAATTTCTTTCTCGGGTGCTCTCCCTCGGCATTTTCGATCTCCGCGGCCTCGATCTTCTTCCAATCCTCATAACTGATGGATCGAACGTTGCGTTCCTTCAGAATCTTTTCAAACGCTTTGCGTCCCGCTTTGCCGCCTTCGCCACAATCATCGATGATGTACCCGGCAACGGCAATACCGTCCGGGCGGTTTGTTGAAATCACCCCGGAAGGGCCGCGTTTGATCCAACCGACGGCGTAAAGCCCGTCATCGACGCGGCCGTCGTCATTGGGGACAATCCCTTGTTTTTCATCGAAGGGCGCACCTTCCAAGGGGTCGGATCGGTAGCCGATGGCGGCGACGACCAAACCGCATTCGACGTCGAAAAATTCCCCTGTTCCGACGGCGCGGCCGTCCTCGATTCGGGTGCGTTGCAACCTCAACCCCTCGACCCGGTCCCCACCCAGAATCTCCACCGGCGACGCATAGAATTCAAAATGGACCCGCTTCCGCAGTTCATCGGGCTGGCGCTTGGCGAATTCCCGGAGCGTTGCCAGATTGCGTTCCTTCAGCCGTTTTTCCCTGTCCTCGAGATCGCCGACCCCGTCCGGGAGGACCTCGGCCTTAACCTGGGGAACCGATTGTTCGAGCTTCCCCATTTCGCGCAGTTCGACATTGGTGAACTTGGCTTCCACCGGGCCGCGACGGCCAAAGATATAGATGTCGTCGATGGGCGAACCGAGGATCGGCTTTTCCGCGTATCCGGGAATATCGCCGCAGGCCAATTCGTTCTTGGTGCGGACGAGTACGCGGGCGACGTCGATGGCGACGTTGCCGACGCCGATGACGGCGGCGGCGGAAACGTTCAAATCCGGATCGAGGTCGCGAAAGTCAGGATGGCCGTTGTACCAACCGACAAAATCGGCGGAACCGAAAACTCCGTTCTTGTCCTCGCCGGGGATATTCATTTTCCGGTCCCGGGGGGCGCCGATGGCCAAAACCACGGCGTCATAAATTCCCCGAAGCTCCGCCAAGCTTACGTCACGTCCGACTTCGACGTTGCCGTAATAGCGCACCTGATCCATCAAGGCGGTTTTTTCATACTTTTTAGCGACGTTTTTGGTTGTTTGGTGATCAGGGGCGACTCCGCCTCGGATCAAACCGAACGGCGTCGGCAACTGTTCGATGATGTCGATGCTAAGATCAACGCCGGAATTGACAAGCGCCTCGGCAGTATAAAACCCGGCCGGACCGGAGCCGATGATCGCAACGCTGACCGGCATGGTATTTCCTTAGAAGCCTAATACCCGTCAGCCGGTAATGGTCCAGGTATGGCCGCGCCTCAAGAGTGCGTTGATGTCATGGCCTGAAGAATGTTTCAGGGCTTCGTCCATATGGCCCTTGACGCCATCATCATAGCTGGGCCTGGGGTCGCAATAGAGGACGCCGATGGCGACGGGCATGGAAGGCGGCTCCAACAGCGCCAGCATGCCGGCCAGCGCCCGGTTGGTTTCGTCATGAACCAAAATATCCTCTTCGGTCACGCCGCCCTCGCCGATGGTCACGGCTTCCAGTTCGATGAAACCCGGCTTGACCCTGAGGCCTTGGTTTTTCTGCTTGCCGAAAATAAGGGGCTGGCCGTGCTCGAGGATGATTTCTGCATCGTCGGCGACGTCCTTGGCGGTAAATTCCGCGAACACCTCGTCGTTG
>JADFNT010000155.1 GCA_022563215.1 Pseudomonadota bacterium | reverse complement strand
CACCGGCTCGCACGTGGTGCTGGTGCCCAACCCGACCTGGTGGGGCAAGAAACCGCATTTCAAGCGCATCGTCGTCCGGGTCATTCCGAATACCGCGGCCCTGGAGGCCAACCTGCTGTCCGGCAACATCGACATGATCTCCGGCGAGCTGGGGCTGACCATCGATCAGGCCATCGCTTTTGAGAAGCGCCAAGGCGGCAAATTCAACATCATCTACAAGCCGGGCCTGATCTACGAGCACATCGACCTCAATCTCGACAACCCGATCCTCCGGGATATCCGGGTGCGCCGGGCGCTGATTTACGCCATCGACCGCGACGCCATCAGCGACACACTTTTCGGCGGCCAGCAGCCGGTGGCCCATTCGAGCGTCAACCCGCTCGAT
Organism: Pseudomonadota bacterium; assembly: GCA_022563215.1. GTDB lineage: Bacteria > Pseudomonadota > Alphaproteobacteria > Rhodospirillales > Casp-alpha2 > Casp-alpha2. The sequence continues at coordinate 4,634 of JADFNT010000155.1, read as the reverse complement.
TGGGTCTATGCCGACGACATCCCGAAATACCCTTACGACCCGAAGAAGGCGGCGAAGCTGTTGAACGAGGCCGGCTGGACCATCGGCAGGCGCGGCATCCGCCACGACAAGAAGGGCAGGCGCTTAGGGCTAGAAATCATGACCACGGCCGGCAACCGGTCCCGGGAACTGGTCGAGCAGGTGCTGCAAAGCCAGTGGAAGGCGGTGGGGATCGACGTCCGCATCAGGAACGAGCCGGCCCGCGTGTTCTTCGGCCAGACGGTGACCGAGCGCAAGTTTTCCAGCCTCGCCATGTACGCCTGGATCAGCGCCCCCGAAAGCGTGCCCCGCACCACCCTCCATTCGGCCCATATCCCGAGCAAGGACAACAATTTCGCCGGCCAGAACTACACCGGTTTCCGCAACGCCGAGATGGACGAGGTGCTGGAAACCATCGAGGTCGAGCTGGACCGTTCCAAGCGCAAGAAGCTGTGGCGGCGGCTGCAGGAAATATACGCCACCGAACTTCCCGTCATCCCGCTCTATTTCCGCGCCGAGCCCTATATCCTGCCGAAATGGCTGAAGGGTCTGGAACCCACCGGCCACCAGGACCCGTCGACCCTGTGGGTCGAGAACTGGCGGGCAGAACCCTAACCCCCATGGCCCGTTTCCTGTTCCACCGGCTCTGGCAGTCGGCCCTTGTCCTGGGGTTGGTTTGTGTCGCGAAAGGGATATATTGTTTGACGCCTAATGCTTAACGTTATAATCTGACTCCGTGATCAAGACATGGAAGAACGCCAAATCCCGCAAGGTTTACGAACAGGGAATAACGCGTGGTTTTTCCGGTCTTGACCGTGAGGGGGCCCTTGAAGTCCTGAAAATGCTCAATGCGGCTTCGGCCATCAACCAGTTGAGCCCTCTCAAGAGCGTCGGGCTTCACCGGCTCAAAGGCACCCGGAAGGGTCAGTGGGCGATGACGGTCAACGGCCCCTGGCGGGTTTGTTTCAAATTCCGAAACGGCCACGCTTTCGACGTGGAAATTACGGACTATCATAAAGGATGATCCCCATGCCCATGCCCGTACACCCCGGCCGCATCGTCAAACGCGAAATCGAGGCACGCGGCATCAGCGGCCACAAGCTCTCTCTCGATCTCGGCATTCCTCCCGACCGGATCAGCAAGATCCTCAACGCCAAACGCGGCATCAGCGCCGACACCGCGCTTCGGCTCGGCCGCTATTTCGCCACCGGTCCGGAATTCTGGATGAACCTCCAGACGACCTATGACCTCGACATGGTGGAAAACCGGCTTGGCGAGGAAATCAGGCGCCGGGTTCATGTGGCCGCATAGCCCCGCATGAGGCTGCGTTTCCTTTTGCCCGCCGTCGCGCCAGCGGTGAAAACTCCTCCCCCATGACCCGCTTCCTGTTCCACCGCCTCTGGCAATCGGCCCTGGTCCTGGGGTTGATGTCGTTCGTCGTCTATTCGCTGATCGGGCTGATGCCGGGCGACCCGGTGGACCTGATGATTACCGCCGATCCCAAGATCACGGCCGAGGACGCGGCCCGGCTCAGGGAGCTTTACGGGCTCAACAAATCCATCTTCGAGCGCTACGGCAACTGGCTGGCGGCAGCGCTGTCGGGCGATTTCGGCTATTCCCGCCTGCACGCCAAGCCGGTGATGCAGGTCATCATTCCGGCCCTCGGCAACACGGTGACGCTGTTGGGGTTGAGCTTCGCGCTGGCGCTGGCGATCGCCCTTCCGGCCGGCATCGCCGCCGCCTACCGGCCCTATTCGAAGACCGATTACGCCATCAACCTGGCCGCCTTCGCCGGCATCTCGGTACCGCCGTTCTGGCTGGCGTTGATGCTGATCATCGTCTTCGCGGTCATTTTAGGGGTGCTGCCGGCGGGCGGGCTGGGCACCCTCGGGGCCGGGGGGATTTGGGAAAACGCCCGTTTCCTGGTGCTGCCGGTGGCCAGCCTGACCATCGCTTCCATCGGCGGCCACACGCGCTATATGCGCGCCGCGATGATCGAGACCCTGCGCCAGGACTATATCCGCACCGCGCGGGCGACCGGCGCCGGCGAGGTCCGCGTCGTCTTCGGCCACGCGCTCAGGAACGCGCTGATCCCCGTGGTCACCATCATCGCGCTCGATTTCGGGTACCTGTTCTCGGGCGCGCTGATCACCGAGACCATCTTCGCCTGGCCGGGCATGGGGCGGTTGATCTACGACGCCATCATGGGCAACGATTTCAACCTGGCGCTGGTGGCGCTGCTGTTGGCGACGTTGCTGACCCTGGTTGGCAATTTCCTCGCCGACGTCGCCTATGTGTGGCTCGACCCGCGCATTTCCTTCCGCGAGGTCGAACGATGAGCGCGCCGGGCCGCAAAGGCGAAACCGTGTGGGCGCTGACCGGGCGGCGTTTCCTCAAGCACCGCCTCGCCGTCGTCAGCCTCGGCGTGTTGGCGGCCCTGGCCCTGGCGGCGCTGTCGGCGCCCTTGGCCTCGGCCCTCCTTGGTGTGGATGCCGGCGCCGTCGACCTGTTCAACCGTTTCCAGGGGGCCAGTTGGGCGCACCCGCTGGGCACCGACGAGATCGGCCGCGATATCCTGGTCAGGCTGCTTTACGGCGGCCGGATATCGCTTTTCGTCGGCTTGACGGCGGCCTTCGCCTCGGCGGTCATCGGCACCATGGTCGGGCTGTTGGCCGGATACTACGGCGGCCGGCTTGACGCGTTCCTGATGCGGACCACCGACGGGGTCATCGCGCTGCCGCTGCTGCCGCTGTTGATCGTCCTGGCGGCGCTCGACCTCGGCAAGATCGGCCTGCCCGAGGCCGTGGCGACATCGGAATACATCAGCCTCTACCGCATCGTCGTCATCGTCGCCCTGGTCGGCTGGACGACGGTCGCCAGGCTGGTCCGGGGCACGGCGCTGGCGTTGCGCGAACGCCAGTTCGTCCTCGCCGCCGAGGCCCAGGGCGCGTCGGCGTTGCGGATCATGACCGTCCACATCCTGCCCAACCTGGCGTCGCCGATCATCGTCGCCACGACCCTGTCGGTGGGCAACGTGATTTTGCTGGAATCGGTGTTGAGCTTCCTCGGCCTCGGCATCCAGCCGCCGATCCCGAGCTGGGGCAACCTGTTGACCAACGCCCAGGAACTGATCTTCGAGGCGCCGTCGCTGGCGTTTTATCCCGGCGTCTTGATCTTCGTCACCGTGATCGCGTTCAACTTCCTCGGCGACGGGCTCCAGGACGCCCTCGATCCCCGGGCGACGGAAAGAAGGGGGTGAGGTCCGGAAACGGCCTTGGATAACTCTGTGGAAAAGCCCGGGGAAACCTGTGGATAAATGAGGATAAGCATAATTTATTATTTAATTTCAAATAGCTAATTGTGGATACTTTATCCACAGGCGGCCTTAGGGTTGCTCTTTCAAGGCCGGGACCAGCGAGTCCTCCCGCTCCAGGTCGGGCTCGCCGGAATGCTTGAGGATCTCTTGGCGCACCCGGTCGCGAAGCGACACCGCCCGGGCCCAATTCCCCTCCTCGCCGTCGGCCGGTTCCGGCTCGATGGTTTTGCCGATGACGACGGTGATGGTCCCCGGCCTCGGCAACCATGAACCGTCGCGCAACATCGACCGGGTGCCGCGGATGATGACCGGCACGATCGGCGCGTCCGCTTCGGCCGCGGTGACGAAAGCGCCCATAAGAAAAGGCAGCAACCCCGGCATCCGCGACAGGGTCCCTTCGGCGAAGAACAGCGGCGAGTGGCCATCCCGTAGGCCCTGGGTCACCCGTCCGGCGTCGACGATTCCCCGTTCGCGGTCGAACCGTTCGACGAATTCGGCTTGCAGCCGTTGAAGCGGGATGCGCGTCATCCACGAATTCCTCAACTCCGCCTTGGTGACGAACCGGAGCGGCCGGGGCAAGGCGGCGCTGAGGATGAAGGCGTCCAGGTAGCTGGCGTGGTTGGAAACGAAGACCGCGGCCCGGCCCTTGGGCGGCAGGTTTTCCAAACCCCGAACCGACAACCGCGCCCCCAACAGCCACGCCAGCAGGCGGACCCCGCCGCCAAGGCCGGACCACCGCCCACCGACGGAAGGGACGATGACGGCGCCCAGCCACAACACCGGCGCCATCAAGCCGATCAAAACCCAGGCATAGGCGCCGAACAACAAGACGCCAACGCCGCGCCAGGCCCGCCGCGCCCGGGGCCCGGCCGAGGCCAGGGTCATGCGGGCCACCTGCCACCAGATGGCGGCGGGCGGTTTGCCGATCAGGCCTTTTTCGTAGAGTTCCCGGCAGGCGGCGCGGCGGATCTTGCCGCTCGACGTCTTGAGGATGGTCCGCGGCGGGGCCAGGACGACGTCGTCGGGGGGGGCGCCGATCAAATCCACGCCCAGGGCGTTGATCGCCGACCGCAGGCGTTCCTGGTCCTCGGGCTGGCGTTTGCGGGTTTCGGCCAGGACCACCAGGCGTTCCGTGCCGGTCGCCGGATCGGCGCTGCCGAAGACGGCGACATTGCCTTTCCGCACCCCGTCCAGATCGCCGATGGCGTCCTCCAGTTCGGCCGGATAAATATTGCGCCCGCCGCGGATGATGAGGTCCTTGGTGCGCCCGGTGATATACACGTCGCCGCCGGGGATATAG